>DPAW01000199.1 GCA_003517285.1 Verrucomicrobiales bacterium | reverse complement strand
TTGGGAGAGTTTACTGGCGATGGTAAGCTGGATTGGTTTGCCATAGCGCCTGATGGCTGGCCGGTGGTTTTTCCGGGAAAGACAAATGGAGTTGGTTTTGTTCGAGCGGCAGGAGTGGAAAGTCGGGCCATGCAGTTTACTTCTCCTCAATGTGTGGCAACTGGTGATGTTGATGGAGACGGGGATTTGGATGTGTTTGTGGGGCAATACAAAACACCTTATGGTGGCGGTCAAATGCCGACCCCCTATTACGACGCTAATGATGGGTTTCCGGCGGCATTGTTATTGAATGACGGTACAGGGCGGTTTGTGGATGCCACCGAAGATGCGGGATTGGCCATCAAACGGCGTCGCCGAACGTATAGCGCCTCGTGGGTGGATTGGGATCGGGATGCGGATTTGGATCTCATGGTGGTCAGTGATTTTGCAGGCATTGATTTGTACGAAAACTTGGGAAAGGGCAAATTCCGTGATGTTACTGATCAATTGGGTAAATCCCGCCATAGCTTTGGGATGAGTCATGCTGTCGCCGATTTTGATGGGGATGGAGCATTGGATATTTACATGGTGGGGATGGGGTCCACTACCGCCCGCCGACTGGCCGGCTTGGGGCTAGGGGAAAAGGGGTTCGAACATTTGGAGGCCGCCCCGGATATGGGGTATGGAAATCGATTGTTCTTGGGGGATGGAAAAGGGCGGTTCCGGCAGGCGCCCTATAATGATCGATTGGCACGAACGGGTTGGTCTTGGGGTTGTTCCCCATGGGATTTTGACAACGATGGAGATCGGGATCTCTATGTGGCCAACGGTATGCTCAGTGCGCGCTCGGCGCAGGATTATTGCACCACTTTCTGGCGGCATGATATTCGGGATGGCGGTTCCACTGAGACGCTTCTAATGCAGGAAGTGTACAACCGTTGTATGAAGGGGTTGGGCAAAGAGGTTTCCTGGAATGGTTACGAACATAACGCCCTGTTGCTTAACGAGGGAGAAGGCATGTATCTGAACGTCGGCTATTTGCTTGGCGTGGGATTTGAATTTGATAGTCGTTCCGTCGTGGCAACCGACTTGGACGCCGATGGGTTGATGGACTTGATGGTGGTACAAATGGATCAACTTACTGACCGCCATCGGACTGGGCGGGCTGAGCATTATCTGCATCTGGTGCATAATCAAATGCCAGAGACGGGGAATTGGCTGGTAGTGCAATTTCTCCCGGCCCAGAATCCGGTAGGAACGGTGGTAACCTTAAAGTCAAAAGTACAAACTCAAGTGATGCCACTGGTTACAGGTGATTCATATAATGCCCAACATCCAGCTCGTATCCACTTTGGGTTAGGGCAGGCTGATTCGGTGGCGGAAGTGTTGATTGAACAGCCTGGCCGTGAACCGGTTCGCTGGAACAATCCGGCGATTAATCAAGTTCATTTAGTGAAACCCTGACATGAGACCGATTTATCTTTTGTTGATGCTTCTGCTGACTGAAGCCCTGGCCTGTCGGCCTATGGTGGAATCTCCAGAGAAAGCTACTGTGGCCCGAGAGAGCATGGATCAAGTGGAGATGAGTGAGGGGATGCTACGCATGAAGTCTAGCGTGCCCCTGTTCAGTAGTGTGGTAACAGAGGCGTGGCCAAATGGGCGAACCATGTGTGAGTGGATAAACCAAAGGTCGATCAATATATCCTCGTAAAACTATGATGACTCGCGCGGCATGGATTATGGGTTCGTTGGTGTTTATTGTTGCTTGTGGTAAGAAGCCTTCGCCGGCTCCGGTGTCACCACCTGATTCAATCCAAACTGCCAAGCCGGCAGACCTGCGAATGGATGCGCAGCAGCGTTTGGTCGACCGAAAAACGGGAGACTTGTTCACGGGTGTATTGAAGGAAGAGCATGCTCTGGGAACACCCCGGGCCGAAGTAGCCTTCCAGGGTGGCGTGCGACATGGGGCCAGTCGGGAATGGCATGTCAATGGGCAGATCATGCTGGAGGGTACTTGGGTGTCCGGTCAACCCGATGGGCTGATCAAGGAATGGTCAGAAGATGGATTGATTCGGCGGGATACTGTTTATGAACAGGGCCGGCAGGTGAGTCAACGGGAAGGGCCATCGGAACAGGCCGCTGCACAGGTGAACCAGATTGTTGCCCAGCGCAAGGAGCTGGATGAGACGATTTGGAAGGACGAGGAATTGGCCCAGCAATACGAGGAGGTGTTTGTGAAATTGTGGGATGATCTCCGTGCAGCAAAACACGACTGGGCCGTATTGGAGGCTTTCCGTGTGGGAACATTGACCCTGCCTGAGATGGTCCCGAAAATAGTTCGGCATGATTGGGGGATTGTGGAGCACCAATTTGAGGCCGGGTCTAAGCCGATCTCCGAAGACGCTTGGCGTCGTTTGTTGGGCCAATGGAAAACAGAATATCGCCTGCGCGAAAGTGAATGGCATCAGGAAGCTTTTCGGGCCAATGAAGATGACCACGCGGTTTCCATCTACAAAATTGTGCTGCACGCTGAACGCATAACTGGCCCTGGTTCTCTGGTCGTGCGTGCGACCCTCAAGATCATTTGGGAAAACGGTCTGGCTGCAGGGGAGGCACGGCCTCGCGGTATTGAAATAGAGCAATTGAAAATTCTGACACGTGAAGAGGCCGTTCCATTCCGACATGAACGAGATTTCGAATCAGCAAGGGATTTGCCGGACCATAAACCAGTGCATCCAAGCGGAGCACGGGACGTGCTTGCCGCGCCGTTGCTGGTTCAGGACCTTGATGGCGACCACCTGCCGGAAGTGGTGTTGGCGGGAGCGAATTTGGTTTACCGGAACCGCGGCGATTTCAAGTTTCAACCGGAACCGCTGGTGCCGGGGAGTCGTTATTCGTTTCAAGCAGGTGTGTTGGCCGATTTCAATGGGGACGGCTACTCGGATTTGCTGACCTTGGGCCCTGCCGGCAAGCCCCGCCTTTATCCGGGTGCCAAGTCGGGCTCGTTAAAGAACGAGCCATTGGTGAGCTTGGCGAATATTAAGGCGGTTTCCATTCGTGATCCACAATGCATTACTTGCGGCGATGTGGATGGTGATGGTGATTTGGACGCCTTCATTGGTCAATACGCCTCCACGTATATGTCAGGCAAACTGCCGACTCCTTATTATGACGCTAACGACGGCCACCCGGCATACCTCTTGATCAATGATGGAACAGGCCGATTTTCTGATCAAACCGAGGCATTTGGATTGGCGCCAAAACGCCATCGCCGCACGTATAGCGCGTCATTCGTAGATTTGGATGAAGACCGCGATTTGGATCTGATGGTGGTTAGTGATTTTGCCGGGCTTGATTTGTACCGGAACAACGGCAAGGGGCAGTTCACAGATATTACCGATTCATTGGGCGCCAACCACTATTCATTTGGCATGAGCCACGCCCTAGCGGATTTTGATCAGGATCAGAAACTTGATATTTACATGGTTGGCATGGGATCCACAACAGCCCGACGTTTGGAAAGCTTGGGCTTGGGGCGGCCCGGTTTTGAAAACATTCAGCAGGCTCGCATGAAAATGGGGTACGGCAATCGCTTGTTGCTGGGGCAGGGCGGCTTGGCTTATCGCCAGCCGGATTATAACGACCGCTTGGCACGGACGGGGTGGGCGTGGGGATGTACGCCGTGGGATTTCGATAACGATGGGGATCGTGACTTGTATGTGGCCAATGGATTTCTCAGCGCGAAATCAGCCCGGGATTACTGTACGCAATATTGGAGGCATGATATTTATTACAATAAAAAACGTCCTGAAACGCTCATGCAGATGGTGTTCACTGAATGCCAGTCAGGTGTTGGGAGCGAAGTCTCTTGGAATGGGTACGAGCATAATGTGTTGTTGATGAATTCGCCGGGCCGGCAATTTCCCAATATCTCCTACCTATTGGGGCTTGGATTTGAGTTCGATAGTCGCAGTGTGGTTTCTGCTGACTTAAATTTGGATGGCCGGCCGGATCTGTTGGTGGTGGAGCGTGCCCGGGATGAGGAGCGTAAAATGTATGTGAATCGCGTACATTTGTTGGGCAATCATTTGAAGACGGGCCACAATTGGGTGGGGGTTCACTTGCCGTTCGGGGCAGCAACCGTGGGGGCGCAGGTGGTGGTGAAATCAGGAAAGCACCGCCAAGTTTTGCCTATCGTGACCGGTGATTCCTATAACAGCCAGCATGCATTCACCGCGCATTTTGGTTTAGGAAAGGCTTTGGCGGTGGATGAAATCCTTATTCAGAGAACAAACGGAAAGGTAACACGCCTTGAAAATCCGGCAATTAATCAGTTTCATGCCGTTTCCGTTGAAAATGATCAATGAAACATTTGGTTAACGATTGACTGATAATTTTCGTTAGCTAGCCTCTCAACATGTCACCCAATCGACGGACACGACGCCATTGGTGTACCCTTAGGGCGTTCACGTTGGTAGAACTTTTGGTAATCATTGTGGTGATCGGTGTATTGACCGGCATCATACTTCCTTCTCTCAATAAAGCTCGGCTCAAGGCGAACGCGAGTCAGTGTGTGGATCAACATCGACAACTTGGTCAGGCTTACGCGGAATATATTGTCGACAATAAGAGCCCGTCGGTCATGCGAAAGATGGCTGGTGATGCCCGCAATGCATGGGAACGAAAATTGCGCATGTATGCCGGGCAGGAGCATGGATGGCAATGCCCGGATTGCCGGCAGGGGCACCACGGCGTGGGGTACAATCACGCCTTGGGTGCGTTGGGAGATCTCAGTCGGGTGAAGCAGCCGACCATGACGGTGGTTTTTGGGGATGCCGGCTTGGTGGCGAATCCTGATCAAGCTGATCCCAATCATTGGGTGGAAAAACAATCGGTTCGTCCGCTCAAAGATGTCGGAGTGTTTGAGGTGCCTTCCAGTGCCAATTGGAAATTTCAACCCTTGCGGATGGTTAATCGCCATTTGGGACGAGCCAGTGCAGTCTTTGCCGATGGGCATGCTGAGACATTGCCAGTGGGGGCAATTGGTTTTCAGTTTGAGGCTGGGCATGAGCGGGCACTCTGGGATCATCAATAGAAATTCCTTTTCGGTTCCTTTCTGCTGCGCGAGAATCTGTGCGTGCAACGACTACTTTTTCTTCTTTTGATTCTTGCTCACGCTTGGGTTCAGGCAAAGCAACCCAATGTGATCGTGATTCTGACCGATGACCAAGGGTGGGGAGATCTCAGCCTGAATGGGAACACGGATTTGGAGACGCCGCATATTGATTCGTTGGCGCGGGATGGGGCGCGGTTTGATCGTTTCTTTGTGTGCGCGGTGTGTTCGCCGACGCGGGCGGAGTTTTTAACCGGGCGTTATCATGTGCGGAGCGGGGTGTACAGCACCTCGGCCGGTGGGGAGCGGATGGATCTCGATGAACGGACCATTGCCGACACCTTCAAGGCCGGCGGGTATGCCACGGGCGCGTTCGGGAAATGGCACAATGGGATGCAGTATCCGTATCACCCGAATGGACGCGGCTTTGAGGAGTATTACGGGTTTTGCTCGGGGCATTGGGGCGATTACTTCAGCCCGCCGCTGGAACACAATGGCCGCATTGTGCAGGGCGAAGGGTTTTGCGTCGATGATTTCACCGACAAAGCGATGGCGTTCATGGAGCGCAGTCACAAGGCGGGTAAACCGTTCTTCGCGTATCTGCCGTACAACACGCCGCACTCGCCGATGCAGGTGCCGGATCGCTGGTGGAACAAGTTTAAGGACAAGGAGATTAAGCTGCGCAACCGCGATCCGCGTCGGGAAAATTTGCAGCATCTGCGCTGTGCTCTGGCGATGTGCGAGAACATCGACTGGAACGTCGGTCGACTGCTCAAGAAGCTTGATCAACTCGGCGTGGCCGAGGACACCATCGTGTTGTTCTTTCATGACAACGGCCCGAACGGCGTGCGTTGGAATGGCGGCATGAAAGGGCGCAAGGGATCGACGGATGAAGGCGGCGTGAGGTCGCCGTTGGTCGTCCGCTGGCCGGCGCGCATTCCGAAGGGCACTTTTGTAAAGCCCATCGCCTCGGTCATGGATTTGCTCCCCACGCTGGCCGATTGCGCGGGCATTCCGGTGGCCAGCCAAAAGCCGCTCGACGGCCGCAGCCTCAAACCGCACCTGCTCGGGGAAAAGGTGCAGTGGCCCGATCGCACGATTATGAATTGCTGGAAGGGCAAGGTCAGCGCGCGCACGCAGCGATATCGCTTGGGGCACACAGGCCAACTCTTCGACATGGTGGCGGATCCGGGGCAGCGTAAGGACATCAGCAAGGAACAACCCAAGGTGGCCGCGCAGTTGCGAGGTGAGGTGGAGCAATGGAAGAAAACCGTGCTCATCGAATTGGGCGAGGACAACCGGCCTTTTGTGATCGCCCATCCGGATTCCGAGTGGACGCAAATCCCCGCGCGCGATGGCATGGCCCATGGCGGCATCAAGCGTTCCAACAAGTTCCCCAACTGCTCCTACTTTTATAACTGGACTTCGTTGGATGACAAAATCACCTGGCCCGTGGAGGTCGGCGCCAGCGGCAAGTACGAGGTCACGATGCATTACGCCCTACCCAAGGGCGATGAAGGCACGCGCGTGCAGCTTTCTTATGGCAAGGGCGATCGAAACAAGGAAGGGGAAGCGGCCGGTTACGCCAGTGCCACGACGGTGACACTCAGCAAGGCGCATGATGTGCCGGCGCGCGGGCAGGAAAATGATCGCGTTAAGCGCATGGAATCCTATGTAAAAGATTTTAAGCCGATCCCCATGGGGACGCTCAACCTCAAGCAGGGCAAGGGCGTCCTCACGCTCAAGGCGCTGGAGATTCCGGGCGAAACCGCGTTGGAGTTCCGTTTGCTGATGTTGAAGCGGGTGAAG
>DPAW01000148.1:2426-3309 GCA_003517285.1 Verrucomicrobiales bacterium | reverse complement strand
GTTGGAAACCGAAAGTGATTGTCTTGGACGAACACAACGGTATCATTGCCCGCCGTTAGGCGTTTTAGCGCCCCAACCTCAAACTTAACTGAAAGGCTTTTGCCATGCGTTTTACAGCGGGAGATATCGCTGATCAATTGGGCGGAAAAGTGCTGGGAGACCGCACAATGCCCCTCACCGGCTTCCAGGCCGCCGACCGCGCCCGCGCGGGCGACCTCACCTTCGCCGAGAACCGTACCTTCTTTGAACGCGCCGAACAAAGCGCAGCCAGTGCGATCATCGTCGACAAGAATTTTACTTCCGAACGCAAGGTCCTCATCCGTGTCCCAAGCGCCCGACTGGCCTTTGCCAAGGTGGTGCCACTCTTTTACCCCGAGCCCGGACCACCCACCGGCATCCATTCTTCGGCCATTATTTCTGAAAAAGCAGAAGTCCATCCGGAAGCCTGCATTGGCGCGCACGTGATCATTGCCGATGGCGCCAAGATCGGCGCCCGCACGGTGTTGCACGGAAACAATTATGTAGATGAAGACTGCGAGATCGGCGAGGACTGCGCCATCTTTCATAACGTGACCCTGTATCCGCGAACCAAGATGGGCAATCGCGTGCGGGTTCACGCCGGTACCATCATCGGGTCGGACGGCTTCGGCTACGTGCAGGAAGGCGGCCGTCACTTAAAAGTCCCGCAGATCGGCAACGTGGAAATCGAGGACGACGCCGAAATCGGCGCGAATGTGACCATTGACCGCGGCGCCCTCGGCCCCACCCACATTGGCAAAGGCACCAAAGTCGATAACCTCGTCCAAATCGCCCACAACGTCTCCACCGGCGAAAACTGCCTCGTGGTCGCCCAAGCCGGCATCGCCGGTAGTACCAAGCTGGG
>DPAW01000148.1:0-2048 GCA_003517285.1 Verrucomicrobiales bacterium | reverse complement strand
AACAACGTCACCATCGCCGCCCAATCCGGTGTGATGCGCGACATCAACGACGGCGAAAAATGGTGGGGCACCCCCGGTCAGCCGGATAAACAAATGAAGCGCCAGCTATTGGCCCTGCAAAAGCTGCCTGAACTCCTGCGCCGCTATAATCGCTTCGAAAAATTTGCCAAATCCCGCCTTTTAACCCCCGAAGAAATCGCCGAAGCCAAAGCTAAAGCGGCCGCCGAGAAGGAAAAGAAAGCCACCGAAAAAGCCGCCAAGAACGCAGCCGAACAGCCGGCAAAGGCTGAAACGGAGAAAAACAGCTAAAATCTCCAAAAACCTGTTGACCCCCCAACACTTTCTGGTATTTTCTCCGCCCCCTTGAGAGAAAAGGTATGAAGACTTTTTTGCCGAAAATTGACCTGAAGAAGCTTGGTCAGCCCGAGTCCGGAGCGACCGACCCGCGTGGTTGGCGCATTGTGGATGCCGAAGGGCAAGTACTGGGCCGCTTGGCGGTGAAGATCGCTGACGTCCTGCGCGGCCGCGACAAAGCTACCTTCACCCCGCACTTGGACACCGGCGATTTCGTGATCGTGATCAATGCCGATAAAGTGCGCGTGACCGGCAACAAGGAAACAGACAAGGAATACCAACGCTACAGTGGTTATCGCGGCGGACTGAAGCGGATTCCGCTGGCCGAGATGCGTGAGCAACATCCCGAGCGCCTCATTCTCAGCGCGGTCAAAGGCATGTTGCCCAAGAACAAACTGGCCGCTTCCCTGCTCACCAAGCTCAAGGTATACGCCGGTAGCGAACACCCGCACGCTGTTCAAAAACCCGAACCCCTAGCTTTGAATTAAGATGGCTGTCGACGAAAAAACTGGCGAACTCCTCGGAACCGGCCGGCGCAAGAGCGCCACTGCCCGCGTCCGCATCAAGCCCGGCTCGGGCAAGATAACGGTGAATCATCGCAACGTGGAAACCTATTTCCCGATAGATGAACACCGCATGATCATCAATGAACCGTTCCAAGCCACCGAGAACGCTGAAAAGTTTGACGTGCGCGTTAACGTGCAAGGCGGCGGCACAGCCGGTCAGGCCGAAGCCATCCGGCTAGGTATTTCCCGCGCCCTGCTTCTGCACGATGCCGAATTGCGAGCCGCCCTCAAGGCCGAGGGCCTCCTTACCCGTGATTCCCGCGTGCGTGAGCGGAAGAAACCCGGCCAACCCGGCGCTCGTAAGAACTTCCAGTTCAGCAAACGCTAAACGGACCTTTGCTTTCAAAAACCCCGCTGTTTCGCCAGCGGGGTTTTTTGTTTGCTTTCAATTCTTCTCAAAAACACGCAAAACAAACCAAACATGAGCGATGCATCCCCAGTGAAGGTCGCCATCGTCGGTGCCTCCGGCTATTCCGGCGAAGAACTCGTCCATCGGCTCCTGCATCATCCGCAGGCCGAACTGACTGAGGTCACCTCGCGCCAATACGTTGGCCAAACTCTCTCGCAGATTTTCCCCCGCTTTGCCGGACAAGGCGTGGCGGACACACTCCAGTTCACTGAGCCCGACTCCGTTGCTCTGGCATCGGCTGCCGAAATTGTGTTTCTCGCTCTACCTCACGGGGTCGCCGCCGAGTACGCGCAGGACCTACTGAATGCTGGCACCAAGGTGATCGATCTCTCCGCTGACTTTCGCCTGAACGATCCAGCCGTGTACGAGGAATTTTACGGCAAACCCCATCCCGCACCGGAACTGCTCTCCGAGGCGGTGTACGGTATGCCCGAGTTGCACCGGGACACCATTGGGTCCGCGCGGCTCATTGCCTCGCCCGGCTGTTATCCCACCAGCATTCTCCTGCCCACCGCGCCGCTGCTGAAAGCCGGCCTGATCAAATCCACCGGCATCATTGCCAACAGCCTCAGCGGCGTGAGCGGTGCCGGTCGCAAGCCGGATGTGCCGTTCCTATACGCCGAATGCAATGAGAGTGTCCGCCCCTACGGCATCCCCAAACATCGGCACCTGTCGGAAATCGAGCAGGAACTCTCTCTGGCCGCCGGCGAACAGGTTAC
>DPAW01000299.1:3937-4861 GCA_003517285.1 Verrucomicrobiales bacterium | reverse complement strand
CCGTACATCGGCAATCGACGATGTTGGTGTTTACGCGCGGCCAACAACATTTCCTGTACACTTAGGTCGTGCGGAATGCTGGCCATTTGTGATCGCGGCCGCATCAAATCCCCCACAGTACGCCGGTCCAGATGGGTGATGCTAAGAATGATTTCCTTTTCTGACATACCCAGCGTACCGGATTGCCAGGCCAACTCAAGCAGTTCGCGGTATTCCTCATCGGATAAGGCCGATAATGGCTGAATGGATTTCGGCACCAACCGGAGCAGTTGATTATTCACAGCCTGCGCCACTCGGCGCACTGGCCCGGTGAGTTGCACCAACCAAAGCATTACCGAAGCCACGCGCGGCGCCCACGCTTCCGGCCGGCGAACAGCCAATGTTTTAGGGACGATTTCTGAAAACAAAATCAAACCAGCCGCCAGTAGAAAACCCATTAGGGCAAAGCGATCAGGATTCAGTTTCCAACCCAGCACCAGCGCCACGGCAATCACTGCGCCATGCGCCAAGGTGTTACCCAGCGTCATGGTCGCGAGTAAATCCTGCGGAGATGCCAGTAGTTTTCGGATGAAAACACCGCGCTCGGGCTGGTGTGCGGTGATCTGGCGCAGACGCCATTTCCCCAGCGTGAGCAAGGCCGTTTCCGCGAGGGCAAAGAAGAAGGCCACGCCGGTAAAACCCAGCAGCAGAATCAGTTCAGTATACCACTGCATGCTTATGGAGGCGCGCTAGTTCAGGATCATGTTGCGCCGCAAAAAAGTGGGCACATCAAGATCCTCGCCATCATGGAGGTTTGGCTCGCCCTTGTCAAAGCGCCCCTTGGAGATCGGCACGAGCGGCAGTTGTTGTTGCTGAAAATCACGGGTGGAGGCCGGTTGATTTCTGACCGGTTTGGGCATGGAAATTTGCGGAGTTTCTGGCTTT
>DPAW01000299.1:1168-3564 GCA_003517285.1 Verrucomicrobiales bacterium | reverse complement strand
GCTCCCATTCCCTTGCCCATGGCGTTATCCACATGAACACCGAGGATCAGCTTCGCTCGAGCCGCCGTTGCCTTGAGGTGCGTCACAAACTCATTCACCTCCTCCATAGACATGTATTCATCTCCCACCAAACTCACGATCAATCCCTCGCAATTGCGAAGCTCCGAACCTGTGTTCAAATATGGATGCTTCAGAATCGCCTCCAGCAACGCCCTTGGCCGGGCGTCGCCTGCAACCTCAACTGTGACCAAACTGCTTTCCCCATGGTATCCCGTCATCAAACGGCGCACGTGCGCAAAATCCACATTCAGTTCTCCATCCGCCCGCGCCAACCGGCTCAGTCCCATCAAAGCCTCCAATACGTGCCCGTTGGCCGCTTCCATGCATTCGGGCACCGAGGCGCCTTTGCCTAGGGTTTCCATCACGTTTTGGTTGGGCATGCGCACCACCGTATCCGCCACTTGCGTTAAACGGTTCACAGCAATTTGAGCCGTTTCATTGTGGCCCTCCAAATCAAAGGGTTCTATTGCCAAGGCCACCACCAAAGCTCCTCCTTCGGAGGCGATTTCAGCCACCACCGGTGCCCCACCGCCACCCATGCCGCCGCCCATGCCGGCAACAATGACCACGAGATCCGCTCCCATGAGCTTGCCCGCAATCCGATCGCGCGCGGCCCGGACACAATTGGCGCCTTCGCCTTCATCACCGCTGCAGCCCCAGCCGCGGCGGTTCGTTTCGCCCAATTGAACCCGTTCGGCGATTTGGCAGCGTTGCAGTTGTTCGCAGTCCGAATCCAACGCCAAAAAACTCGACGCCGGAAATCCAGCCGCCGCCACGCGATCCAGCAAGCGCAGACCGGCGCAGCCCACGCCCACCATTTTCACGCAAAGGTTGGATTCAGGATTCATCGCTCGCTAATTGGTCAGCCAACCCAGCAGACCTTTTCGTTGATGCGCACGGGCCCGCACTTGGCGCGCTCCAAACTTCACCAGCCCCATGGCCGCCGTGCATTCGGGTTGATGCAGCAATCCGCCCTCGTGCGCTTCCTCTGTTTCGTGTGGCAAACAAACATCCAATTCAAACATCTGTTGAGCCAGAAGATTGATCTGAGGCAGACGCGCCCCGCCGCCGGTTAACAGCACACTGCCGTTGATACGACGCAACAACCCGTGTTGGTCCAGATCAGCGCGGATGAGCTGAAACAACTCGTCCAGCCGCGCGTGCATGATTTGCTGAATGTGCCCCACGCTCACCTGTTTATCATCCAACCCCACCTCACTGGCGAAATTCACCGCCCGACGCGCCAAGCGCGGATCCGGGACAGCGCTGCCATGCTCAAGCTTGAGGCGTTCGGCCCGCGTCTGGGAAAGCTTCATGCCCACCGCCAAATCATTGGTCACATGCTCGCCCCCCACTGCCAACACTCCCGTGTGGCACATGGCGCCGCCCAGATAAACCGAATACTCCGTCGTGCCCGCGCCCAGGTCGATCATCAGTGCCCCTTGTTCGCCCAGTTGCGAAGTAAGGATAGGTAAGGCGGCCACGCGGCCATTGAAGGCCACATCTTCCACATCAATACCCAGTCCTTTTACCACGCGCACCGGGTTTTGAATGCGGGTGCGTTGGCCACAAACCACATGGACATCCACCTCCAGCTTGGAAGCCACACGGCCCACCGGCTGCTGCACATCATCCTGACCATCCACCCGGAAATGCTGGCGCACAGTGTGCAGCACCTCTTCATCCGCCGGCAATTGAGGCTGCGCACCGCGCACCACGCGGCTGACATCCTCCTCATCAATCTCGCGCCCCACCGAGGCAATCGGATGGGCTCCGCGATTATTGAAGCCCTTGATGTGCGCTCCGGTCACCCCAAGATAAACACTCCCGATTTCAATATCCGTTTGCTGTTCGGCTTCATTCAGAGCGGCGCGTACGGCGTCCTCGGCCACTTCCGCATTGATGATCTCCCCTTTTCGAACCGCCCCGGCGGTGGTCGATTGCCCTAGGCCGATCACGTGCAGCCCTTCGTCCTCGCTTAATTCGCCGACCACCGCGCATACTTTGGCTGTGCCAATCTCCAGACCCACGATGATTTCAGTGCGGTCGAACATGAATTACTCGGGGCGCGTGCGGCTGGCCAGAGCCCATTTTACAGGCAGATTGTTTTTGATGGATAAATCAGCGGTCGCAATGGCGCGTTGATGTTGGCGGCCCAAATCATGGATTTGCCGCCAGCGGCTCAGTTGCCGATCCAGTCCATGCAACGCCAGCGTCATTCGACCGCCTTGCCAGATCACCACCTCTAGAGTCTCGCGACGGGATACATCGATCTGCCGCAAATGCGCCAAACCTGCCATTGGCGACAGATCAAATTGTCGAATTAATTCCAGCGC
>DPAW01000299.1:608-793 GCA_003517285.1 Verrucomicrobiales bacterium | reverse complement strand
CTCAAGCCCACGATCAGCGGCATCCATTTGGGCGGCGCATCCCGTGTGGTCAGCTTGGGATCAATTGGTGGGATCACTACCCCTTTGCCATCGATCCAATACCGCACCCGGCGCAGGGCTCCATCGCCCTGTTGTTTGTAGCCGATCACCTGAGCCAACGGCCGCCGCTCGGTAATGCGCAGGCG
>DPAW01000299.1:0-258 GCA_003517285.1 Verrucomicrobiales bacterium | reverse complement strand
TCCACCGCCGCGGTTTCGATCAGTGGCACCATTTCGAGATCGCGTTTCACCCGTTGCAAATCCAGACCGAATAAATTGTCGCCCTTTTGCACTCGCGCCCATGTCTGAATCTGGCTGGTCTGAATGACGCCGTCGGTGCGGATATCCACCGAGCGCACAGAAAAATGGTCGTTCTGATAAAAGCCCGATTTCAGCAGCCAACCACCGCCATGCCACACTCCCACAAACAACGCAACCGCACCCAGCACAAATCCGGCG
>DPAW01000149.1 GCA_003517285.1 Verrucomicrobiales bacterium | reverse complement strand
CTCTGGACCGTACCTGAAGGCTTCCGCGGCGCGCCGTATTTGGTAAGCGACCAAGAAGACAACACCAAGTGCGTGAGCTGCCAACTCTGTGAATTTGTCTGCCCGCCCAAGGCCATCCGCATCACGCCCCCGGGCGAGGACGGCGAGGACGCCCATCGCGCGGGCGCCGAGAAGATGCCGAAGGATTTCGAGATCAACATGCTCCGTTGCATCTTCTGCGGTTTCTGCGAAGAGGTTTGCCCAGAACAGGCCATATACCTTGCCAAGGATTATTACGAGGGCTACGACGAGAAAACCATGCGACGCGACTACGCTCTCACCGGCAGCAATCGCGAGGAAATGATTTTTCACAAGGATAAGCTCCTTGAACGTGGCGGCGTTCACCACGACCGCATTAAGAAATGGGAGAAGAAAACCGAGGAAGCCAAGGCTCAGGAGACGTTCCCCGTGGATCAACCTGAAGCCAATGACAAGGAGTCGACTGACCAGTAATGCAGGAGATTCTCTTCTACATTTTCAGCGCGCTCACCTTGCTCTGCGGGCTGCTGGTGGTGTTCAACCCCTTCAGCCGCAACCCGGTCACCAGTGCGATGTTTCTCGTGCTCACCATCATCAGCATGTCCGGCCTCTTTGTCCTTCTCAAGGCCTTCTTCCTCGCCGCCGTGCAAATCCTCGTCTATGCCGGCGCCGTCATAGTGCTGTTTCTTTTCGTGATCATGCTGCTGGACGTCAAGGATGAGGAACGCCGCCGTTATCAAAAATTCGGCACCTTCCTCGGCTTCGCCGCCGTCACTGGCCTGGCCATGCTAATCATCAACACCATCAAACAATCCGGCGTGAGCCAAGCGCTCACCGGCGATGGCGTAGCCGAGACTAAGCCGCTCGGCAAGTTGCTGTTTACCGATTACCTGCTGCCCTTTGAGATTGTCTCCATCTTGCTTCTCGTCGCGATGGTGGGCTGCATTCTATTGAGCAAACGCGAAGAAACTGCGGAGGCCGAAGCCGAATGACCATCGGACTCGAACATTACCTAATTGTCAGCGTTGTGCTCTTCTGCCTCGGACTGCTTGGTGTGATCATCCGCCGCAACCTGATTGTGATGTACATGGGGCTGGAACTCATGCTCAACGCCGCCAACCTCGCTCTCGTGGCCTTTTCCCATTTTCGGGACAACTTGGATGGACAAGTGATGGTGTTCTTCATTATCACCGTCGCCGCCGCCGAAGTCGCCGTCGGTCTCGCCCTGATCGTCGCCCTCTACCGCAAACGCCAGACCAACGACGTGACGGACCTCACCTCAATGAAATTGTAGATGAGCAAGGAACAAATCATCCGATTTTTGCCCACGATAGTTCTACTGTTGCCGTTAATCTCTGCGGCACTCATTCTCCTGTTTACCCAGCGCTACCGCAAACTTAGTGCCGGTTTGTCAACGGGCGCTGTGGCAATTGGATTGGGAATCAGCATTTTCCTATTTGCCTCCCAAGGCACGGATAACTCAGAAGCGGGTAGCGACCCTAAATTTACATGGCTCTCCATTGGCTTGGCCCAGAATGATTCCCCGCTACCCACTGCCAGTGGTCAGGAAAATTTTGCCCTAGATATTCAATCCCTGAACGACCCCTTGAGCCGCTTAATGCTACTCATTGTCACGTTCATTGGCACACTCGTCCATGTTTTCTCTCTGGTGTACATGAGAAAAGACAAAGGGTTCTCGAGATATTTTGGAGCCCTCAGCTTTTTCGTTTTTTCCATGCTGGGCATCGTCCTCTCTTCCAACTTGGTCATGATGTTCATCTTTTGGGAACTGGTGGGTGTTTCCAGCTATCTTTTGATCAGCCATTGGTTTGAAAAACCGGCGGCCGCCGATGCCGGTAAAAAAGCCTTTGTCACCAATCGCATTGGAGATGTCGGTTTCCTCTTAGGCATTCTCTTAATTTGGCAGCAAACCAACTCCGTAAATATCGCATACATAAACAGCGTAGAAATTTCTACTCTTGCCGGTCTCCTCATTTTCTGCGGAGCCATCGGTAAAAGCGCGCAGTTCCCACTGCATGTCTGGCTACCGGACGCCATGGAAGGTCCCACCCCCGTTTCCGCCCTCATCCACGCGGCAACGATGGTGGCGGCCGGCGTGTACATGTTGTGCCGAGTGTTCCCCATTTTCACGGATGTAGCGCTAGTAACAATCGCATGGATCGGAGCTATTACCGCGCTGTTGGCGGCCCTCATGGCCATACAACAAAATGACATCAAACGAATCCTCGCCTACTCCACCCTTTCGCAGCTCGGCTACATGGTGATGGCGGTGGGTTGCGGGGGTGCAGAAGCAGCAATGTTTCACCTCACCACACACGCGGCCTTCAAGGCATTGCTCTTCCTGGGAGCGGGCGCGGTGATTTACGCCTGCCATCATGAACAGGATATTTGGAACATGGGTGGCCTCCGGCAAAATCTTTCTAGAACCTCCATCACTTTTATCATCGGCGCATTGGCCTTGGCTGGTTTCCCGTTACTAAGCGGCTTTTTCAGTAAGGACGCCATCTTAATGCAGGCGCACTTAAGCCAAAAACCGTTGTTCATTATCGGGGTGATAGTAGCCGGCTTGACGGCGTTTTACATGATGCGTTGTGTGTTGGTGGCGTTCTTTGGCAAAGCCCGTACAGATCAAGCGAAAGAGGCACACGAAGTGCCCGGAGAAATGCTGCTGCCATTAATTATCCTCGCGCTGCTCAGCGTTTTCTTGGGAGCTCCTCAAATTGGGTTGGCCGACTTTTTAAACTTAAAAGAAGTAAAAGCTTCGCATCATGCCGCCATGATTTGGGGAACGGTGGCGGCTGCCGTGGGAATGGTTGGTGGCTACATATTTTACCGGAACGCCGATAAGGATCCGTTACCGACCAAACTTGGAGCGGTATCGCGCTGGATGCGGGATCGGTTTTACTTTGATGAACTGTACGCCTTCCTCAACCACTGGACACAGGAGAAACTATCCTTCGCTTCGGATTGGTTTGATCGCTGGATCATTGCCGGCCTAGGGGTGAAAGGCACCAGCGGCGCGGCGGACGTGACCGGCTGTCTGATTCGCCTGTTTCAATCGGGCAATTTGCAAACATACGCCCTGCTCACAGTAATCGGGTTACTGGGCATCCTCGCTTGGATACTTTTCTAACGATGTCACCGCTCACCTACATAATGGGATTACCGCTGGCCATGGCCCTCATTCTGGCTGTGGTTCCCAGTGAGAAACGGCAGTTCTTCCGCTGGGGCTCCCGACTGGCCACGCTGGGATCGTTGCTATTGGCCATCTATGTCTTCTCCGTGTTCGATCCGCCAATAACCGACCAGCCGGGGCCATTACCCACTCAAGGCACTGAGGAATCTGCACTGGAGGACGAGTACGGTTATAAATTCACCCAGCGTGTGGAATGGATTCCGTCGCTGAACATTCACTATTACGTGGGCGTGGATGGCATCGGCATTGTGATGGTGCTGATGGCGGCATTGGTTGCCTTTGCCGCGACCTGTTGCGCGCAGGAAATTCGAACGCGTGAAAAGGAATTCTACATTCTGCTCCTGCTGATGACCGGCGGCATTTTGGGGGCCTTTATGTCGCTCGATATTTTCCTGATTTATTTCCTCCATGAACTGGCATTGGTGCCCACGTTTATCATGATCGGCGTTTGGGGGCGCGGCCAGGACAAGGATTTCGCCGCATACAAAATCACCCTCTACCTCAGCCTCGGCGCGTTACTGACCCTCGCTGGAGTGATCATGCTCTACCTGCAGTTTGGCTCATTCAGCCTGCTCAGCATGATGGATCATGGAACCCAATTCGCGGGGACCGAAGCGGGTGTGTTCAGTGCGACGGAACAAAATGTTATTTTTGCCCTGCTCATGTTTGGCCTCGGAATTTTGGTCGGGCTCTGGCCGTTCCACACCTGGGCACCACTGGGGTATAGCGCAGCGCCAACGGCAACGGCGATGATGCACGCGGGCGTGATCAAAAAATTTGGCCTGTTCATGCTGATCAAGGTGGCCTTGCCGTTATTACCTCAAGGCGCACAAACATGGCTGCCGATCCTCGCCCTGCTCTGCCTTGGCAACATCCTCTACTGCGGACTCGTGGCCATGCGCCAGAAAGACTTGAACCTGCTCATTGGCAACTCGTCCGTGGCGCACATGGGTTTTGTCTTTCTCGGAATCGCCAGCGTCACGACCATTGGCCTAACCGGTGCAGTGATGGTGATGGTGGCCCACGGGCTACTGGCCGGACTGGCATTCGGATTGAGCGGCTACCTATATTCGCAGGCGCGCACGCTGGACATGGAAAAATTACAGGGCCTGCTCGCTAGTATGCCATTCTGGGGCACCTTGATGATCATGGCGCTCATGGCCGGCTGCGGCTTGCCCGGCTTTGCAAATTTTGCCGGCGAACTCACGGTATTCTTTGGCGCTTGGAAGATGTACCCGGTGATTACCACCATTGGCATTTGGAGCGCGCTGGTGATCGGGGCCGTGTACATGCTGCGCGCCATCCGCACGCTGCTGCACGGCATGAAAGGCGAGCAAACCCCGGAAGTGGAAGATCTCAAAAACTGGCAGCGCCTGCCGTATGCATTATTGGTGGCCGTGCTGCTGCTCTTCGGTTTTTATCCGAAACTGATTACCGATAAGATTAGCAAATCCAACGCCACCTTTGAACAGGCCAAAAAAGGTCAGGCCCCAACTGAGGAGGCGACTGAATAATGGATCTCCAACTGGTTAGCCTTGAGATTGGTGCGTGCCTGCTTGGTATTGTGGTGTTGCTGGTGGATCTCTGGACGCCGGCCGAACGCAAGGCCCAACTGGGCTGGTTGGTGGCCAGCGGATTGGTGGGCGTGTTCTGCTACAGCTTCACCATATTCGATCAAGGCACCGGCACGGGCGCCACGGGCTATGTGAAGGACAGCTTGGCGGTTTATTTTCAGGGATACTTTGTGTTGTCGGCCGTGTTGGTGGTGTTGCTAACCCAAAGCTATGCCACACGAATTCGCTCGGGCATTTCAGAACTATACGCCTTCACCTGCTTTGCCTTGGCGGGCATGTCTTTTGCCGCTGGGGCTAACAGTCTGGTGCTGTTGTTTGTGGCGGTGGAATTGATCACTATTACGTTTTATGTGCTGACCAGCTTTGAGCGCCACCGGTTGCGCTCTCTGGAAGCCGGCATCAAATACCTAATCCTGGGCGCGGCTTCTTCGGCGATCATGGTGTTCGGCATCGCTCTGATTTACGGAAGCACGGGGGCACTGGATTTCCATGGCGTTGCCCGGGCCGCCACTGGCTTGAATGATGACTCCATGATGCTTCTCTATCGACTGGGCGTGTTGATGACGTTGGGCGGATTGTTCTTCAAACTGGCGGCTGTGCCGTTCCAGCTTTGGGTACCGGATGTCTACCAGGGCGCGCCCACACCGGTGACGACGTTTCTTTCCACCGGCTCAAAGGCAGCTGGCATCGTGTTGATCCTGCGCCTACTAGCTGACGCCTGTCCGCCGCTGCTGGGGGAAGCTTGGCTACGGCAATTGCTGGCATTGATGGCGGCGGCCACGATTCTCTACGGCAGCCTGTGCGCCTTGCGCCAGCGCAACCTGAAACGGCTACTCGGTTATTCCAGCATCGCCAGCGCAGGCTTTGTGTTGCTGGGGCTGGTGACTCTCAGTGATCAAGGCGCACAAGCGGTATTGTTTTACCTCACCGCATATGTCTTTGGAGTAGTCGGCGCGTTCACGGTGATCTCCGTGGTGTCCGAGGAAAGCAGCGATGAAGACATCAGCACGCTGGCCAACCTGCATCAACGCTCGCCGTTGATGGCTACGGTGTTGACGCTCTCGATTATCTCCCTAGCCGGCGTGCCGCCGCTGGCGGGTTTCATAGGTAAATTCGCCCTGTTGAGCGCGGCGATCAGTTCGGTGGCCGTGCATCCGGTTATGCCCTGGGTCATTGGCGCGGCGTTGGTGGGTGTGGTGATATCGTTCTACTATTACTTCACCGTCATTCGCGAAATCTTTTGGGGCAAAGGCCGGTTCTGGGCGGAGGAAGCTCCCTCCACTGAGCCCTTACCCTGCCCGCGCGCAGCGGAAGTGGTGCTCCTGACCTGCCTCTTCGGCTTGATCGGACTGGGACTTTTCCCTGAACCGATCCTCTTCATCGCCGGCGAAGCCACGGAGTATCTGTTCTCCGCAAATTAAACCTCAGCTCACCTCGTGCACCTGCACGGAGTTGGCGATTTTCTGAACGGCCTTGGTAGAGCTGCTCACCACCACGGTTTGGCCGGCCAGCAAATGCCCGCGTTCCTTCAGCGTGGCAATAGCATCCAAAACAGGGAAGTCGGGGCAAAAGTTATCGATGATCACCGGGGTCACACCGCGATGTAGCGCCAGAGCGCCGGCCACCCGCGGGTCGGCGCATAGGGCCAGGATCTTCGCGTGACGCGGACGCATCCAAGCAGCTTGGCGCACCATACGACCACTGACCGTGAACACAACGATGGCTTCTGCTGACAAATCATCGGCCATCCGCACGGCTGACTTGGCCAAATGTTGGCGTTGGTCGTCCAGCTTTGCTTCACGATGAAATCTAGCGCCGCGCTCCTGCTCCATTCGCTGGGCAATCCGATCCATCACCTCAACACACATCGTAGGGAAATTACCAACGGAGGTTTCTCCGCTCAACATGATCGCGTCAGCCTGCTCGAACACGGCATTAGCCACATCGGTGACTTCCGCGCGCGTCGGGTGGGGTTCGTTGATCATACTCTCAAGCATATGCGTAGCAACAACCACCGGTTTACCAACAGTAAGACATTCGCGTACGATGTGTCGCTGAATAATAGGCAATTCCTCATATGGGCATTCCACACCCAGATCACCGCGAGCCACCATGATAGCATCGGCCGCCCTAATGATGCGTCGAATGCGCGTCACAGCATGTTGATCCTCGATCTTAGCCACCACCTTGGTGGAGTGATCACCGACTTTAATTAGTGCCTGTAACTCTTCCACATCCGCAGCTTCACGCACAAATGAGAGAGCCATGTAATCAACCTCTAACTCCAAGCCGAGCGCCGCGTCTTTGCGATCTTTGTCTGTTAGCGCCGGCAACCCCACCTTAGTGCCCGGCAAATTGATGTGACGACGACTACCCATGGTGCCTCCAATATCCACCTCGCATTCGGCGACCGATTCGGTTTTGGTCAAAACTTTCATGCGAATCAACCCGTTATCAATCAGGATAGTGGCACCAACCTCGATGTCGTTCAGAAAATTTGAATAATTAACCCCAACGACACGCTCACCTTGAACAGCCGGATCAACGGTAAAATCAAATCGGTCACCTTGGCGCAATTCCACAGGCTCCGGAAGATCACCAGTACGAATGGCCGGCCCCTGCAGGTCCATGAGAATTCCAGGCACTAGGTCGCGCTGAGCTGCGGCCTCGCGAATGTTTACAGTCGTAGTTCGGGTCCAATCATGCGGAGCATGAGACATATTCAGCCGGAAGATATTGGCCCCGGCATCTAGCAGCTTGCCAATAGCTTCCACCGAGTCAGTGGCTGGGCCGAGCGTAGCCAAAATACGGGTTTGACGATTTCCATCCACAAGCTGGAAGTTAAGGGAAAGGGTACGGACGGCGCGAGGTTATTCCCCAAGCACATACATCATTTTACGAGACAAACGAATGAATCGTCTTGATTTATTATGAAAAAACATTACCTTAGCTGAGGACAATTGGTTTATCATGGCAACTAAAGAAGATAAATACGAAGACAACGCAGCAGGTAAATACTACTGCGACACTGAGTGCATTGATTGTGACCTGTGTCGCGAAACGGCGCCGGACAATTTCACCCGGAACGATGATGGTGGCTATTCCTACCTCTACAAACAACCGGAGAACGAAGAGGAAGAAACCCTGTGTCAGGAAGCCTTGGATGGATGCCCTGTGGAAGCCATCGGCAATGACGGCGCGGACTAATCTGCCCTTACCTATTTTAAGCCCGCCGTCAGGCGGGCTTTTTTTATGCCTAATTTAGGCCAAAGCCTTCCACAACAGGCCCAAGGATTGTTGCGTGGTTACATACTTGAAGGTTTCGCGATCACAACGATTGCAGGGGTTTAATACCCGCGTCCCTTTGGCAGTGGCCAGCGCGATAAATACCGTGCCCACCGGCTTCTCCTCCGTGCCGCCGGAGGGGCCCGCTATGCCCGTAGTAGCTAGAGCGTAATCCGCAGCATGCGCTGCCCGCGCTCCCTCTGCCATCTCACGTGCCACCACCTCGCTCACCGCGCCATGAGCCGCTAGTGAATCCTCACTCACACCCAGTATATCTTGCTTTGCTGCGTTACTGTAGGTGCAATGGCCGGCCAGAAACATGCCTGAGGCGCCCGGCACATTGGTAATGCGATGCGACAAAAAACCACCTGTGCACGATTCAGCCAGCACGAGCGTTTGACCGCGGCGGTTCAGTTTGCGGACAATCACATCCTCCAGTCGTTCCTGATCCACACCAAAAACATAATCCCCCACGTGTTCTCGCACGATGCACTCAGCCTGCTGCAGCAAAGCGGCCGCGCCACTGCCGTGCGCGGACAGGCGCACATCCACCTCACCCATGCGTGCGCAATAACCTATCTCCAGCCCCTCAGCACACTGCGACTGCAGAACCGGCGCAATTCGTTCCTCCACGGAAGATTCCCCGATCCCCATAGTTTTCACCGTGCGAATGAGCACGGGGTTTTCCGGCGGCAATTCCTCGGTGAGCAACGGCGCCACATAACTAGTGTACATGGGGCGCAATTCGCGCGGCGGGCCGGGCAACAGTATCAGCCAGCCACGCGGGGTTTGTAACGCCAAGCCCGGGGCTGTACCGTGGTCATTGGGCAATACCGTAGCACCGTGTGGTACTTGCGCCTGCACCAACACCACCTCCGGCATCGGCCGTTGGCGTTTTTGAAAATGGGCAATGATCCGTTCACGAGTTTGGGCGTGCTCCTCCAAGG
>DPAW01000377.1:5488-5803 GCA_003517285.1 Verrucomicrobiales bacterium | reverse complement strand
GTTGCGAGGGAGCCGCACGAACTGACCAAGGAGGGCACACCAAACATCACCTTTTTTGGGTTGAGCTGTGTTCTCGCATTTTTGGGCAAACATGAAGATGGGGAAACTTGAGGCGCCGGACACGCATTATTTGTCCGGAGCAGAGGGGTGGATGGAACTGGGCGATCTGCCGTCGGCCTTGGCCGAACTGGAATTGATTTCCGAGCCGTTCCACAATCACTACGACGTGCTGCAGGTACGTTGGCACATTCTCAACCGCATGGAGGATTGGGAGGACTGTCTGCGTATCAGCCGCCAGATGATTGAGGCCAATCC
>DPAW01000377.1:0-5118 GCA_003517285.1 Verrucomicrobiales bacterium | reverse complement strand
CGTTTTCAGGAGGCGTACGACACGCTCTCGCCGGTGGCTAAGCGTTTCCCGCATGACGAAGCCATTCCCTATAATCTCGCCTGCTACAAATGCCAGAGCGGCGAGCTGGGCGAAGCCCGTGAATGGCTGGAACGCGCACTCAAGGTGGGCGACTCCAAGCGCGTCAAGAAAATGGCCGCCACCGATCCGGACCTGATGCCTCTTTGGGAACAGGGCGTAAAGATCAACTAACGGCCTCGACTCCGTTCCTTTCGTTGCCGTACCCTCGCCGCATGGCGCAGGCGTCTCGCAAACTAGGTATTCTCCTTTCTGTCGCGCCGCAGCATCCCAATTTCCATCACGCCCTGCAGCTCGCCGCCGCTGGCTTGAATGCGCAGGACGAGGTGTATCTCTATTGCCTGGATGACGCCGTGCATGGTCTGGCCGATGAACGCCTGCAAACTCTGCGCGGCCTCGGCCTACGCCTCTTTGCCTGCGCCTTTGCCGCGCAACGCCGTAAGCTGCCCCAAACCGAGAACGCCCTCTACGGCGGTCTCACCATGCTCAACGATGTGATGGCCGCCACTGACCGGTTTGTCAGTTTCAACTGATGGAAATCCTCGCCGCCAGTCCTAAGTCGCAACGCCGTATTTTGGTGGTGGTGGACAGCGACCCGCGCATCAATCCGCGCGTGGCCGAGGCCGTGCGCATGGCCGGTGGCGTGGGCGTCTGGGATCAGGTTTCCGTGCACGTGGTGCTGCGCGGGCCTGCTACTCGCGCTCTGGGCGAACAGGCCGCCAGCCTGCCGGAGGCCCGGATGTTCAAACAGTTCATCGGCATGATTCGTGAAAACGGCGGGCAGGTGTCCGTGATGCCCGATGCTGAGTCGATGGAGGATATCCGTCCTGAGGAACTTCTCGAGAACGGCATGAAACCCGAAGCCTTTGCCGCGCTTACCGCCGAGTGTGCCAGCGTCCTGCGTTTTTGAAATGGCCCGCGTCTTTCACATGATTTCCCGCGAAGGCGATCTGCTGGCCGCCGAGGTCATCGCCGCGCAGGAAGCCGCCGGCCACGAGACGCGTGTGGTGGATCTCACTCAGGTCGATCCTAACGGCGACTACAGCGTGTTGCTTGAGGAAATTTTCGAGGCCGATTCCGTGCAGGTGTGGTAGCCGGGAAAAAGTGACTTAACCCAAACTCTCCCGGATGGCTTCGGCAGCCTCGCGCGGGTTTTCTGCGGCGTAGATGGGGCGGCCGATGACGAGCCAGTCGGCACCGGCGGTGATGGCGTCGGCGGGTGTCATCACGCGTTTTTGATCGCCGGACGCACTACCGGCAGGGCGGATGCCGGGGGTGACCAATTGCACTTCGGCCGGTAACACTTCCCGCAGCGGCGCAATTTCCTGGGGCGAACACACCAGCCCGCGCAGGCCGGCTGCGGCGGCTAGTTGGGCTAGGTGACGCACTTGTTCAGCGGGCGTTTTTTGAATACCCAATTCGGTCAGGTCTTGTTCATCCATGCTGGTGAGCACGGTCACACCGAGGACGAGCGGGCCGTTGTCGCCGGCGGATTCCTGTGCGGCTCGGAGCATGGCGGTACCTCCGCTGGCGTGGACGGTGAGCATTTGGACATCCTGTTGTGCGGCACTGGTGACGGCCTTGGCGACAGTGTTCGGAATATCGTGAAATTTTAGGTCGAGGAACACTGCGGCACCGGTATCACGTACGCGACGGACAATATCAGGGCCTTCAGCTACAAAGAGTTCCTTGCCGATTTTGAACGCACCCACTGCGGGGGCTATTGCTTTAGCAAGAGTTAATGCTTCATTGGCAATAGGAACATCAAGAGCAGCGATGATGGGATTACTCACGGGCGCAGAAAAGCAGAGCGTCAAGGCCTTGAACAGTCCTAACGTTTCACACGTGGATCAAATTTTTGATCGATCTTTTTAGCCTGCTTCGGGTCAGCCATTGTATCAAAACGCTTGTCCAGTTTGTCCATCATGGCCTGTATCTCAGGATCATCAGATTGTGGCCGAAGAGTGTTTAGAAATTGCCGGCGTTGTTGAATAATATCGGGTGAAACCTCTCGGCCATAGCCCAAACTGCCCAGATAATAGCTGATGGTGCGCAGTCCCCGTTCACGATTTTCCTTTTCCTGCTTCTTGTCATCTAGCGAGGCCAAAAGTGCAAACCCTTCGTTTATTCTGCTATTAACAATAATATTCGAATCTTCGCTTACCCCGATGTAGTTTACCGCTGTTTTTCTTATTTCGCTTCTGATTCGGTCATCCAAATTCGGTGTTTCATAGACATCTCTCAAAATAGGCATGGCATCTTTTCCAAGAACTCCTGTGAGGTACCCCATTACCGAGCGGTCAATGCCGGTATGGGCGACTTCAATTTCCTGTCCGTCTTTTTTCTCCTTTCTATTGTACTCGAAAAGCAACTCTCTCTTAGCCTGATTCATAAAGGTGGTGTCCTTGTTTTTTCTTAAAATATTCCAAAGCATCCATTTGTTTTGTCGGTCCAGATAAGAGACTTCTCTCTCGTCTTGTGCCATTAGAATTCCGTCGGCTGTTTTGGGTCTCTTATTGTAGAAGTCTATGAGAAGCTCGTGGGTTGCCTGTAGGTACGCATCGGTGTGTTGGTCCTTGGAAAGATCATCCAAAACCAGTGCAAGGTACGCGACTTCCAATGATCTGCCGGTGGTGCTTAGTACTTTTAGAATGATTTGCTCACATTCTTGAATGTGGGTGCCGTTCCGTTTGCCGATGTGTCGGACGGAGTTGAAAAGTCCGATCCTTAACGAGGGAGGGAAAATTGGATCAAGATATATCTGTCCGCGCTCCCAGTTGCGTGTGGTAATTTGTGAAGTGTTTTCCCAGAGCAGTAGATCAAGGCCCTGGTCGAGAAAACGGTCTATGGCAGGGAGAGCGTCAGGTCCCATCGAAGTGATTTCCTCAAACTGACGGATGACTTGTCGAATTAATACTCGATGTTCATCAGTGTCACCTCCCCTGTCATTGCGTTCTCCCATCGGGAGCTTGCTCAGGTAATCGAGGATTGCCTCGGGGGTTTTGGTTGAGGCGCCAGGTACGATAATCTCGGACTGGATTATCTCTACTCTGCCCGCTTCGGCTTTGGCCTGCTTTAGCTGCTTTTGTAATTCAGCGATAACTTTACCTGAACGATCGTTCCTAATCTCACGTCGTTCTTCTTGCACGACCTCTTTGTTGGCGGATGAAACAACGAAGGTAACAGATGCAGTTACAACAGTTGTAGCGATAATAATTGCTATTAGCTTCATGAATTCAAATCCAGCTATTGCGTTTAATACGAATTGATTGCCTTGTCAATGGAGCGCTTGACCGAGGCATAACGACATGACAATTTCGCATTTCGTTGCGTGTCCCTTGGATGAGTGACCGCTCACATTTATTTAATTGTTTTTCCGCATCGGCACTCGGTCAGGAACTGAGTAAACGCATTGCGACGGGCAGCGCTGTGTCCTGCGCCAATGTTGATGCCGCCGGCTGGGCGCATCTGGCCGTGGCGTTGCGCGCGGAAACGGGCCGCACGGTGGTGTTGGTCACTGCCCAGCTCAAGCAGCAGGAAACGCTGCAACAGGATGTGGAGACGTGGCTGCGGTTATTGGACGTCGATACGCCCACGGGGTTTTATGCGGATTGGGAGGTCCTGCCGCATGAGGACAAGCTGCCGCATGCCGATGCCCTGAGTGAACGGCTGGAGACCCTGCAGGTCTTGGCCGATGGCGCGGCGCCGGTGATCACGGTGACGCCCGCGGCGTTGATGCAGTGCACACTGACGCCCGCGGAGATCGCGCATCGTTCGCGCACCTTGCGTTTGGGCGACCGGCTGGAGCCGTTAGATTTCATCGAGTGGCTGGAGGAACAGGGCTACGAACCGGAAACGCAGGTTAGTTCGCGCGGTGAATTGTCGTTGCGCGGCGGGATCGTAGATGTGTTTCCCTTCACCACAACGTGGCCGGTGCGTTGTGAGTTTTTCGGCGATGAACTGGAGTCGCTGCGTTTTTTCAACCCGCAAAGCCAAGTGTCGCGTGAGAAGATCGAGCACGTGACGCTTTCGCCCGGCGGAGAGGTGGGGTTGCTCAAGCGATTGGCCGGGCCGGGCGGGGCAACGTTGCTGGAGCATTTACCGAAGGATGCCATCGTGCTGTTTTGCGATCCGGGCGCGGTGGACGAGGCGGCCGCACAAAAGGTTATGGAGATTCCGCCGGGCGACCGGTTTCATGTGGAATGGATCCCGCTGCTCCACCGGCTTGAGGAACGCGGGTTGGTTCGTGTGGATCTGCATGAGCTGGACGAGGGTGAGGAGGCGTTGGCGCTGGAGCTGGCGAGTCTGGAGGCGTTCCGCCCAATGGAAGGGCGCGTGGCTGATCCACAAATTGTCGATGCGCAACGGCGCGAATTTTTTGCCCAACTTCACCGTTGGCGTCGCCAGGATCACACCGTGCTCGTGCTCTGCAACAATGCGGGCGAACAGCAACGTCTGGAGGAGTTGTGGGCGGAGTACGGGTTTGATGCGGAGGGCGGTAAGCTGGACATCGCGCTCGGTACCTTGAGTCGTGGATTCTTCTACAGCCCCGGGCGCTGGGTCGTTGTGAGTGATGCGGAGGTGTTTGGCCGATACAAGGTGCAGCGGCCGCGCCGCATGAAAGGCCGGCACGCCGCGGCGATGAAGTCCGCGTTCGATATCAACTTCACCGATCTGGAGGCCGGCGATTATGTGGTGCATTTGCAGCACGGAATTGGGCGGTATCTCTGCATGAAAGCGATGCCGCTTTCCGGTGCAAAAGAGGGCGCGGCCAACATTGGGCACGAGTGCATTGTGATCGAGTACGCCACGAGCGATCCGCATAATCCGCCGCCAAAGTTGTATGTGCCTGTGAGTGAGGCGCATTTGGTGAGCAAATACATTGGCTCAGGCAAGGTCGATCCGCCGCTCAACACCCTGGGTGGCAAGCGTTGGGAAAAAACCAAGGAAAAGGCTGAGAAAGCCGTGCGGGATTTGGCCGCGGAACTGTTGCGTATTCAGGCCGTGCGCGAGACTGAGCGCGGCCATGCCTTCGGCGAGGACACCACTTGGCAACGCGAG
>DPAW01000245.1 GCA_003517285.1 Verrucomicrobiales bacterium | reverse complement strand
GTGCACCTCGAGCAGGTTCTTAGTATTTTTCCCGTCGGCCATAGTAAACACATGGACCGTTCCGCTGCGGCTGGGTTCGCCACCGCCAACCGCTAGCTGCTTGCCGTCGTTGCTGAAGGCTAATGCGGCGGCGCGATCCACAATGGGCGAATCATGGCTGCCCGTGCCCAGCGTGCGTTCCAGTTTCCATTCGGATGCGAGATTCCAAACCGCCGCGGTCTTATCCGCACTGCCACTCACCAAGGCGCCCTCCGCGGTGACGGCAAGCGCGTTGATCGTGCCCTTGTGGCCGGTTACCACTTCTGTTTCTTTGCCATCGGCCGTGTTCCAAATGTGAATCAACTGATCTTCTCCTCCGGTCAACACGCGCTTGCTATCGGCCGAGAACGCCACAGCGAACACGGGCTTGTCGACCTGCGCCAACCCGTCCTTGGCCGTCTTGGCTGCCGCATCGGCATCCGTCTTCTGCTTATCCGCCGCCGCCTTTTGGCCTTCGGCTTCCTTTTTGGCCGCTTCCGCTCTTACCAAAGCTTCCTTGGAGAGCTTCAACTCATTGGCGGCTTGCTGTCTTGGTTCCTCCAGCTTCTTGTACTCCGTTTCCGCTGCAGTGGCTTTCTTCACCGACTCATCAAATTTCTTCTTTGCATCCGCCTGTTGCTTGTTGAGGTCGTCGCGTTTCTTTTGCGTTTCGGCGGCCAACTTGCGCTTATCCGCAGATACCTTGGTGGCGGCATCGGCGGCAGCCTTTGCTTGGTCCGCCGCCGCCTTGGCCGCGGTGCTGGCCTGTTCGGCCGTCTTGGCGGAGGTGTCCGCCCGGGTGAAGGCTTGGTCCGCTGAAGTCACTTTGGCCTTGGCCGCGTCCACTGCCTTCTGTGCCGCCGCTTTGGCTACGTCGTCGCCGGCCGCTTTCAACTTATCTTCCCCCTGCTTCAATGCCGTTTTGGCGGCGTCTAACGCCTTTTTCGCATTATCCGCAGCCGTCCGTTTGGTTGTGGCTTCCTTGGCCTTGTTAGTGGCATCAGTCGCCGGCGCTTTGGCGCCTTCCACGGCCGTCTTGGTAGCGGCTTCAGCGGTCTTGGCCGCGGTGTCGTGTTCTTCGAAGGTTTTCAGGACCGCTTCGTAATCCGACTTGAGTTTCTCGTAGTTCTTTTCGTCGGCCACTCGGGCGGCTTCCGCGTCATCGAAGATTTTTTTCTTCTCGGCTATGGGCATGGCCTCGGCCTTCTTAAGGGCTTCATCGGCTTTCTTGACGCGATCATCGGCCTTCTTGTGATCGTCGGTCTTGGTCTTGAGATTGCCGGTGTGGTAAGTGACTTCGGCATTGGCGTAGGCGGCAAAACGGCCCTTGGCGGCGGACGCCTCAGTTGCTTGTCGGTTGCCTTTCAGATCAGCCACAAGCTGACCGTTGGCGGTATTGAAGAGCCGGGCGTTTTTGCCGGTGAGTACCAACGCAATGCGCGTGCCATCCGGGCTAACGGCCACGGCGCTGACCGGGCCGCCCGCACCGATTTGGCGTACCATCTTAAAGCCATTTGCGTCCCAATGCCGAACAGTGCTGTCATTAGCACCAGAAACAAGCTGCGTCGGCGCAGTGGACACAGCCGCCAGCGAGGTGACCGGGCCGGTATGGCCCTTGAATTCACCGGCCACCTCTAGCTTGTCGGTGACATTGTACACGATGATCAGATTATTCTCCTGCGCTGCCGCGAGTTGCTTGCCTTCGGCGAGAAAGGCAACGGCGTTGACCTTCACCGGCTTGGAGGCTTCGCCTTCAGTAGGCGGTGCCACAGCAGCCGCTTTGCCGTCGGCCAACGTCCAGGCCATCAACCCGCCATCCTCGGTGCCGGCGGCGATCTTGGTGTTGTCGGCGGAGAACGCCACGCTGGTCGCGGAAGCCTTAAGCCCGGCCAAGGTCTTGGCTGCGCTGCCCTTGGCAAGATCATACACCTTGATAGCGTTGCCTTCGGCCACAGCCAACCATTTGCCATCGCCGCTCACCGCCTGTATACCCTTGTCCGAACCAAGGTTCAGAGACTTGGCCGCGCTGACGGACAGGCGGCGCCAAAGTTTCACCTCACGATACCCGCCACTGGCCAACAGATCGCCGGTCGGCGAAAAGGCGAGCGAATGGACGAGGTCCTGATGGCTCACTCCATCCTTGTACTTGCCGTCTTTCAATAGGGCCGAATCGGTCAGGCGTGTGACGAGCGTCTTGCTCGGGATATGGTACACAAAGATTTGGTTCGCCCGACCCGCTGCTGCGTATTGACCATCCGGCGACACCGCCACAGAATATATGGGGTTCAGGCCAGGCGGCAATGGCTGCCATTCGATCTTGCGCGCGGCACGTATCTCGCCTTTTGCACCCTGCTCGATCCAGAGCTTGATCAACGCCAGCTGTTGCGGGCTGAGATCCTTGGCGCCAGCCTTGTTATCCTTGGGTGGCATGGCGGGGTCTTCGGCGTGCGTAGCGGTCAGGAACAGGAAACTTTCCATCGGTTTGCCGGGCACCACGAGATCCGCTTCCGCAATGTCCTGAGGTGTTTCCAGAATCACATCGGCCTTGGCCTTGGTTTGGTTGTGGCAGGCCAGACAATTGGCCCGGAAGATCGGTAGGATTTCATCCTGAAAATCCACCGGCGTCTTGCGGTTCAGGCTGGCCACAGGCAGTGCGGCCTGTGCCACTGTGCCGACAGCCAACAGGGCGGCGGCGTAGGGAATCAATGTGCGTATCATGAATTAATTTATTGAGGTGCAGTCACCTTGACGGTGACTGGTTGTTTGACGGTGATGTTTTGGTTGTTCAACCGCATCTGGGCGGTGATCTCAAAGTTGTAATCGCCAGGCTTCACAGTCTTGCCGACGGTGAAGGTGAGTTTGCCGGCAGCCTGATCCTTGGCGATCTTGCCGTTGGCCACAGAGATGCCGCTAGCAGCCTTGGAGCTGATGGTGATCTCTTCCTTGAACTCGTATTTGCGGCCGACGTTGACGCTGACTTCGGCCTTCTCCCCGGCCTTGATGATCACGGCTTCCAGCGGCTTCAAATCCACCGGCGCGGCGGCAACCTTCACCTGAATGGGCTCGCTGAAGAAGGTCGCGGTGATGTCCCCGGCCTTGTTGCCGGCCGTAAGCTTTTTCACCAAGTCATCGGCAGCCTTCTTGGCGACGGCGGCGTCATCGCTCTTCTTCTTGGCGGCGGCTTTGGCTTCCGCGGTCGCATCCTTGTTTTTCGCGGCGGCATCCGAGGCGGCTTTGGTATCCTTCGCCACCTTGTCGGCGGCGGTGACGGCATCCTTGGCCGCTTTCAGTTCGTCGTCCTTTACGCGTTTATATTTGCCCTTCACTTGGGAACGCAAATACAGGGTGTAATCGCCCGCCGGCAGTTTGTAGGTGGCTAGGTTTAGGTCGATGGTGCCTTCGGTCTTGTCTTTGGCCACCTTGACCGCCTTGAACTTGGAAACGATGGGGTGGCCGACCAGCACGACATTTTTATCAACCCCCTTGAAGCCGTCATCAAATCCGAGGCTGATGGGGATCTTGATGTTACCGAACACGGAATGCTCCCACACCTTGTCTTCCTTGGCGGCCAACGTAAGCGGCACTTTTTCCTGATCGGTCACGGTGATCAGCATGCTGCCAGTCAGGCGCGCGCGGACCTTGGATTTTTTGGATTGGCTGTCGTAGGCGATGGTCGTCACATCCGCCGTGCGGGCCTGATGGGTGACGGCTTTGCCATTGACCGTGGCCTTGCCGAAAACGGACACATTGCCCGACCACGCCGCGGCATCGTCCTTGGCTTTGAGTAGCACGAGCGCAGAATTTTGACCGGGATAAATCGTCGCCTTGCTGGCACCAATGTGGCCGGGCAAGCCGTTCAGAGTAATCTCAATCGGTTCATTGAATCCATCTCGTTTGAATGCCATGACCTTAACCGGCAACACCTGGCCTCGCCGCAGAAACGCCGTGGGCATAGGCAATGCCTGGTTTTGCAATGCGGGCGGACCTTCCACCATCGCAACCAGACGGAAATCGGGCGCTTCCTTGCGGATCGAGAGTCGGTACAGACTATTGGCGGCGCCACTGTTGAACAAATCATAGGTGACCAACCGGTAGGTTCCATCGGCCGGCACAACAAACCGGTACGAGGGATCCTCCGAGGTGGTGTCGAACGACGCGCCGCCGATATTCACCGGACTGTCCTGCACCTCTTTGACGGTGCTGGCCGATTCTTCGCCTTGATCATTCTTGGTGACGCGTTCGAGGCGGAAGTAAGGATTGGTCGGCACGCCCAAGCGTTCGCTGACCACTTCCACCCAGTAGACCTCGTCTTTCTTGGCATCAAAAGTCACCCAATCTCGGTCGCGCCGCGGGTAAAACAAGCCGGCGTAATCGCAGGGAATGGTGATCTTCTGGGCTTCGGCCGGTTTATCATTCGGTACGGCTGCTTCGCCAACCACTGGAGCATCGGTAAAGAAAATTCGGACCGGATTGGAGCTACCTTTGGGGCTCGGCAGTCGGTATTCAATACCGTCAAATCCGGCCTGGCTCGGGCCCACCGGCGCCGTGCCGGCAAGGCTGGTACGGGCTTTGGGATCGCCCGGCAGCGTAATGGTCACCTCCTGCTTCTGCAGCGGTTTGCCTTCCAACTCCATGCCGCTATCCGTGCCACCGGGCAAGTTGCGGCCGTACAGAGTAAACTTGCCCGCCTTGCCGGGTTCACCAGCCGGCGGCACGATGAAATCAATGTGCGGCCGCTCGGAGATGGACAGGCGAAACACATGCTCGGCCCCGCCGCCATACACAAAGTCATGCAGGCCCACGTAGTATTCGCCATCAGTCACCGGCATGAAATCCACCGGCTGCCCGGAACGGCTGCGCTCCAGCTCCAGGCCGGCGGCGTTCTTGACGATCACCACCGGTTCCAGCTTGGAATCGAGATCCCGCGCCAGGCAATTTACAATGATCCGCTGCCCTTTCTTGAGGGCAACTTTATAATAGGCGTAATTCCGCGCGGGCGTTTGGCCATTGACGATTGTGCCCAAGGCGACTTCGGCCGCGTTCTCTAGTGAGGTGCCGCCATTCGAAGTCATTTCCGTCAGATCCCCCACTGCGAAAGAGCGCACGTTGGTCACACCGTATTTGCCGCCGCTGGTGCGGACATCGTGAAAGCCCACGGGCACATCCTTGCCGATGTTCACGGTGTATTGGTTCGCCACCGGCTTGCCGCCACCATCCAGCTTGGGTTTGGCGGTGATGCCAGGGTGCGAGAAGGTCAACGCATTGGCGCCATCAAGATCGCCACCGGCCACGGTGACATCCAGCGTGGTGCCCTGCTGGCCGCCGGCAGGAAACACGCTGGTGAGGCGGGCACGCGGGAGTTGTTGTGCTGCCGCATCCGGCAGAGCCCAAAGGAGCAGGGCCAGAAGAGTAAAACCTTTCAAGAGGGGGGAGTGGGTTTTCATTCGGTCTGTTCGTTATTCAGTTCTGGATGACTGGTCAGATAATTAGATGCTTAAAAGTATGGGTTGATCAAAATATTTCTTCAATCGAAAGCACGGATTGTGGACGGATAGTGACAAGCCGCCCAAGACCCAAGTCTTCACAAAACCACTGCAGTCCAGCGCGAGGTTGCGCTGGAACTCCGGATAGCCGTAGCGGGCCGCGCCATGTTGCGGTGAATCATCCACTGCGGGGCCCTCTTTAATTAGTGGTTAAAGAGGAATTCCTTCGTATTGAACAACGCCCAGATGATGTCCTCGTAGGATTCCTTCTGCGGCACGGCCTTCTTCGCGCCTTTGTCGTCTTCAATTTCGCGCTCGAGATGCTGGCGGGCGAGCAACACCTCACTGCCGCTCGGCTCGCGAGAGAAGGCTAGCAGGAACAGCTCGCGGATTTTCTCTTCCGCCTCGCGCTTGTCGTTGGTGTTGCCCAGCTTGGCGGCGCGGCCACTGCCACTTGAGAGCTTGCTTTGGATATCCTTGGAATTCAGCAGATGCAGGCTCTGCGCCAAACTAGCGTCACTGGAGCGCTCGCATTCGCAGGAGCTCGAGCTGTCCGGCCGGCCAAACACCGTCAGGAAGTAGGACTGGCTATTAAAGCTATTGTCCGGCAGCTGCACTGCCCGCGTGCCCACGGGCAGTCCCTTGAAGTTCGCCTGCGAATCGGTCATCTGGTTAATGGCGTCATACAACACCTCGGCGTTCAGGCGCTTAGGATAGTAGCGACTAAAGTACGTCTTATCTTTCGCATTAAACTCATTCGGGATCGAGCTGAGTTGATAAGACTGCGACTGGCAAATCGTGCGGATCAGATCCTTCATGTCGAATCCGTTCCGAATGAAGTGTTGCGCCAAGCCTTCAAGCAACTCGGGATTCACCGCTGGGTTGGTCTCACGCATATCATCTTCCGGCTCCACCAAGCCGCGACTGAAGAAGTGTTTCCAGTAGCGATTCACTAGTGTGTGCGCAAAGAACTTATTAGACGGCTGCGAGAGCCAGTCCACCAGCGCGTGGCGGGGATCGTCATCGGCCGTCAGGTCCAGCGGCGTGTCGCCGAGGCCGGCAGCCTTGACCGTTCCGCCATCCTTCTTGTTGGCAGTCTGCGCCACCTTGCGCGTGTGGTAGATCACTTCCTCGCCCGGATTATGGCCCGGCTTGCGACCGACCGTCGAGAAGAAGGCGCTGAAGCTGTAATAATCCTTCTGGCTCCATTTCTCAAAAGGATGATGGTGGCACTGGGCGCATTGCATGCGGGTGCCGAGGAACAACTGCGCGGTATCCTCCATCTGCGTCTGCATGGTCTTCACCTCGCGATACCATGTGGCGGCGGGGTTTTGGCCCATGTCACCGGAGGCGGCGAGCACGGAGCGGGCGAACTCATCGTAACGTACGTTCTTGTGCAGGCTATCGCGGATCCAGCCGTGGAAGGCGTAGTTACCTCGCATGGCGGTGGTGCTGCTTCGCTTGTTGCGCAGGAGTGCGCCCCATTTGTTGGCAAAATAATCCGCGTAATCCGTGCTGGCTAGCAGGGCATCGATCAACTTATCGCGCTTGGCCGGGTCCGTGCTCTCGAGGAACGTCTTGGCCTCGGTATCGGTTGGCAGGCGGCCGGCGATATCAATGCTCACTCGGCGAATAAACGTGGCGTCATCGCACACGGCCGAGGGCGGCATACCCACGCGCTTGAGCTTAGCGAACACCAGTTCATCAATGAAGTTGCGTGGCTGCGGCGTCGCATTCACTGGCGCACCCAGAGGCACGCTGGCCTGATACACACCCACCTGGCCCAGATAACGCACCATCACGGACACATCGCCCGGTTGCTCAAAGAACTTCACGTGTCCCGTGTCGTCCACCTCTGCAATCTCTTTGTCGTTCGCCTCGTAGGTGGCGATGTGGGTGGCGTCCTCGGTATGGCCATCGCTATAGATAGCGGTCACGCTGATTTGCTGTTCGGCATTAGCGCTCACCAGGCGGTTCTTGGGATACACCTCTACGCCGACCACGGTGGGGTCGGTCTCTTCGCCGCGCGGCATGCCCATGGCCACCCAGCGGGTGATCAGGGCGAAGTCGTAGCTGTTCGGATCAAACCGCGCGCCACCGCCGTGCGGCAAAATGGCCGCGCCCTTGAGGAGCAACAGGCTGTTGGCGGGGGACGCCGGGCTCAGGCGCCGGCCGCGGCCCTCTTTCACGAGGTACTCGTAATCTTCGTCCGGCTCAAAGCCGAGCAGCGAGAGGCGGAACCCATTCTGGCCGCCGCTTTTGCCGTGGCAACCGCCGCCGTTACAACCGGCCTTGGTGAAGATCGGTACGATTTCGTTGGCGAAATTGATCGGTTGCACTACGCCGTATTCGGTCACGGTAACCTTCACTTCGCTCTTCACGCCATCGATGGTGGCGGTAATGGTCGCCTCCCCATCGCCCAGCGGCGTCACCAAGCCAGTTGGCGTCACCGCCACCACATTGGCCGGGGTGACGGCGTACTTGGCAGTGCGCGTCACATCCACGTCCTTGCCGGTGTCCTTGGCGGTCGCCACCAGTTGTTGACGGGCGTGTTTGCCTTTGAGATTGAACGCCTTGGCGCCTTCACCGGTCTGGGCCTTCAGCTCCAGCGCACTGGGCTTGGCCACGGCGAAACTAACGCCGGCCATCACGGTCATTGTCAGGATCCACTTTTTCATGATCTTTTCTGGTTGGTTTGGGTTTATTAAATCGTTGTTAATTCTGTTAAATCAATTCCGGCAACGGCTTCCAGCCATCCACCAAATACTGCGGGCGCCCGGTCAAATCGGAGATCGTGGTCGTATTCGGATCCAGCCCCATGTGCTGGTACAGCGTTGCGTGCACCTCGCCCATGTGCACCGGCCGATCGGCCGGCTCAGCGGCGTGCTTGTCGCTGGCGCCGATCATCTGGCCATGATTCATCCGGCCGCCGGCCATAAAGGCGCAGCTGACGTTGGGCCAGTGATCGCGACCGGCGTTACCGTTGATCTTCGGCGTGCGGCCGAACTCGCCCCAGGCGATCACGGCCACGTCATCGCTCAGGCCGCGGTCATGCAGATCCTCAATCAAGGCGGATAAGCCTTGGTCGAAAATAGGCGCATGCCCGTTCACACCGCTTTTCTCATCGTAAATCTTGCTGTGAAAATCCCAGCGACCGAAGTTCAAGGTCACACAACGCGCCCCGGCCTCCACCAGTCGGCGGGCTAGTAGAAAGTGTGTGTTGTTGCGCGGCGCGCCATCGCCAAAGTTCTTGGAATCGCCCTTGCCGTATCGTTCGCGCACCGTGGGATTTTCTTTCTCGAGATCCATGGCATTCGCCATCTTGCTGCTGGTGAGTACGCCCAAGGCCTGCTGGGTAAAGGCATCCATACCGGCCAGTTGGCCGCTGTAATCGACATCGCGCCGAAACTGGTCAAACCCGGCCAACAACGAACGCCGCGTGCCGAAACGGTTTTGGGACACGTCGTTGAGGGTAAGGTCATCCTTGCTGTGGTGCGTGGGCTTGAACGGGCCATGGCCTGCGCCAAGGAAGCCCGGCTTGCCGCTGGCGCCATAAGGCGGATGCCCTGCCTTCGGGGCCAAGCCAATGAACGGCGGGATGCCGGCCTTGGCGGTGCCTTGCAGTTTGGAAATCGTCGCGCCGATACTCGGCCATCCGCCGGGCGCTTGGCCGTTGGTGTTAAAGGTGGATCCCTTACGGCCGCTGTAACACATGAACGAATCGTGCGAGCCGTTCGGCGCGCCGACAATCGAACGGATACCGGTCCATTTATCCATGATGCGCGCCATGTTCGGCAGCAGCTCGCTGATTTGGATGCCGGGCACGTTGGTAGAAATGGGGTTCAGGACGCCCCGATATTCCTTGGGCGCGTTGGGCTTGAGATCAATGAGATCCTGATGCGGCGGCGCACCGGCCATGTAGATCATGATCACGGCCTTGTGATTACCCCCCAAGCCCGAGGCCTGCTCGGCGGCGAGCAGCTGCGGCAGGGTCAGACTGCCGAGCGCCCCCACGCTCAGGAAATCCCGCCGGCTCCAGCCATCACACTGGGCAGCGTGTCGTTGTCCACCTATTTGAAACATGTTCTCTTTTTTTGCGGCGGAGGCCGGCGGGCTATTTACCCGTCGACTGCGCCTGTTGTCCTGAGTTGTAACCCGGTTATATCAGTTCCTTAATCGGCCCGCGCCCAGCATCAGTGAGATACTGTGGTCGTCCGTTCAAATCGCTCAATTGCGCCTTCGCCACGTCGATGCCGACATTGTGGTACAGGGTGGCAAGCACTTCTTGGATATGGATCGGCCGCTCAGAGGCTTCGCCGCCGGTGCGGTCGGTTTGGCCAATAATCTGGCCGGTATTCATACCGCCGCCGGCGAGGAAGGTGCCCATCACGCGCGGCCAGTGGTCGCGGCCCGGGTTACGGTTCACACGCGGGGTGCGGCCAAACTCGCCCCACACCACGATGCTGGTATCCTCCAGACGCCCGGTCTCAGCCAGATCACTGATCAAGGCGCTCAAACCGATGTCCAGTGCGGGCAGTTGCTTGCGCAGGGTAATAAAGTTATCTCTGTGCGTATCCCAGCTGCCCCAACTCAGGGTCACGAATCGGGCGCCTGCCTCCACAATACGACGGGCGGTGCAGAAGCTCTTCACGTCGCGATACCCGGTGGGCACCTCATATTTGGCCAACCGCCGCGGGTCTTCCTTCTTGAGATCCAAGGCATCGAGCAGGCGGTTGCTGGTGATGACGCCGAAGGCCTGTTCGTTAAATTTATCGAGACCAACCATCTGCTTGCGATTATCCACGTCGCGCCGGAATTGATCGAAGCTATCGAGCAGTTGACGGCGATTGCCCAGTCGGTCGGTGGTAACGCCGTTGAGGGTAAGGTCCTGTTTGCCCTTACCGCTCGGCGAAAAGGCCTTGTACGGGGTGCCGAGAAAACCCGGTCCAGAGTCGCGCTTGCTCAACGAAATGTTGGGCGGCGTGCCGTGGAGGCCTTCGCCTTCCATCTTGGCCACCACCGAACTAATGCTTGGCCAGCCGCCGCTAGGCTGTGGACCGCGGCGCTGGTGGCCAGTCATGCAATGGAACGAGTTGTGATCGTTGACCTGCCCGATGGTCGATCGGATGGCCGCACATTTGTCCCACATCTTCGCCAGCTTGGGAAAATATTCACAAATACGCACCCCGGGAACACTGGTGGGAATGGCGTTGAACTCGCCGCGATATTCCAGCGGCGCGTCCTCCTTAATATCCCACATGTCCATATGACTCGGACCGCCGGCCAAGAAGATCATGATCACGCTCTTCTGGCGTTGGGCGGCCGCGCCGGCTTTGGCCTCGGCCTGTAGCAGCTGCGGCAGGGCCAAGCCGCCCATGGCGAGCGATCCGATCTGCAGAAAATTTCGTCGCGTGAAGCCGTCGCAATCGCGGTCGTTCTGAGTTCCGAATATTTTCAGCATGATGAGTTCTCTCTGGTTTGCGGTTCGGTTTATTGTTTCATGAGTTCACAAATTAACTGATCAATTCTGGCAACGCCCTGGACCCGTGATCCACCAGGTACCGCGGACGACCAGACAGGTCAGGTACGGTGGCCGTTTGGATGTTGATGCCCATGGCCGTGTACAACGTGGCAAACACATCGGCAAATTTCACAGGTCGATCCACGGCCTCGCCGGCCTTTTTGTCCGTGGCGCCGATCACCTGACCGTGCGTCATGCCGCCACAGGCGAGGGCCGCGCAGCTGACGCGGGGCCAATGGTCTCGACCGGCCTTGCTGTTGATCACCGGCGTACGACCGAACTCACCCCAGACCACCACGCTCACGTCACGATCGAGACCGCGTTGATGCAAATCCTCCACGAGCGCCGTGAGGCCCTGATCGAGCATCGGCATATCTTGACGTCCGCGTGTGAAGTTGCCGCCGTGCCAATCCCAGCGGGAGAACGCCAGCGTCACACAACGCGCCCCAGCCTCCACCAAACGGCGGGCCAGCAGAAAATCATCAAGTAACTTATGCGAGCCGTCGGCCTGCTTTTTGTTGCTGCCGCGCCCGTAACGGTCGCGCAACTTGGGATCTTCCTTATCGAGGTTCAGCGCTTCCGCAAACCGTGCCGAGGTCAGCATGGCCAAGGCCTGCTGGTTGAAGGCATCCAAGCCCTCCATCTGTCGTTTGGTATCGACATCCCGGCGTAGTTGATCGAACTGCGTCAGCAACGAGCGTCGGCCATCGAGGCGGTCGAGGTTGATGCCGTTCAGCGTCATGTCCTCTCTTACGCCACCGGCTTTGTTCGGCAGGAACGGCCCATGCGCCGGTCCAAGGAAACCGGGGCGGCCCGGGTCGCCCCAGGGCTTATGACTGGTGTCCGGTGCCAAGCCAACAAACGGCGGCACGCCGGTGGCCGCCTCGCCATGCATGCGGGACAGTACCGCGCCCATGCTCGGCCATCCTCCTGGAGGTTGGTTGCCAAAATTTCCGCGGCCGGTTTGGCACTGCCATGCATCGTGGCGGCCGTTGGCTCCGATCATCGAACGGATGATGGTAAACTTGTCCATCATCTTCGCCATCAGCGGAAACTGATCTCCAATACGAATTCCGGGTACATTTGTCGCAATCTCATCAAACTCGCCGCGCACCTCCTTGGGCGCGTTAGGCTTGAGATCCCACATGTCCTGGTGCGGCGGACCACCCGGGAGGAAAACGTTGATGATGGCTTTGTGGCTACGGCCGGTTCCCTGCTGGGCCTCCGCGCGAAGGAGTTGGGGAAGCGTCAGGCCGCCCATGGCTAGGCCGCCGACGGTGAGAAATCCACGGCGGGAAAGCCCGTCACAGAAGCGATATTGTTGGCCGGTAATCGTGAGCATAATTGGGTCCGATTCAGGTTGTTGTTTTCGACGTGATACCCCTTCACATCATTCACTCAGTCGTAACATATTTATAAAAAAAAGTCACAGGGAAATAACGCTTTTTTGGGGCGTTTTTTGCTTGCCAAGAGGTTTTTGAGGTGGGCCGAAAATGGCCGTTTAGGCGGGCGTTCTAGGCCGGCCCGAAGGTTCGTTTTCGGGCACGGCCTCGGGCCGTAGCCGATAGACCGCCTGCAGGTCGCTGAAGCCCTTTATTTCCATGGGCGGCAATGGCTCGGCCGAGCGTCCTTCACGGGCTGCTTCACAGGTGGCTTCATCCACCAGAATATCCATCGGCCCAGCCACCGTGCACAGGCGGCTGGCCAAATTGGCGCCCTGCCCAATGACCGTGAAATTCAGGCGGTCTTCCGAGCCCATAAATCCGGCCAGCATTTCCCCTGTGGCCACCCCAACGCCCACGTTGATCTGCCGGCCCGACATCATGTTTAGCACTTTGCGCTCGGCAATCATCGCCCGCGCACAAGCCACAGCCCGCTCCGGCGCAGTCGGATCACTACCTGTTGCTCCAAAAACCGCCATGATCATGTCGCCCACAAATTTATCCACCAACCCATCATGCTCGTGCACCACACGCGTCATGGCCGTCATGTGCTCATTGAGCATCAACACCGCCTCCTCCGGCGACATGTGTTGGGTGATTTCCGTGTATTTTCGCATGTCACAGAACAACACCGTCATCCCA
>DPAW01000335.1 GCA_003517285.1 Verrucomicrobiales bacterium | reverse complement strand
GCGCGAAGTGGAGGGCGATGTGTTTTTTCCCACCTTCGAGGATCAGTTTGAGGAAGAATCTGTGCTGCGTGTGGAGCCGGAATTTTCCATCTTGCATTACCGCAACCGTAGCTTGGGGCAGGGCGACTGATGGCGGATATGCTCAAATCCACCGGGGCTATGGCCGGCGCTACTCTGGCCAGCCGGGTGCTCGGCATGGTGCGCGAGATCTGTTACGCGCGCTTCATGGGGGACAGCCTGGTGGCCGGGGCGTTCGTGCTGGCCTTCATGATCCCCAACCTCTTCCGTCGCCTGCTGGGCGAGGGCGCCCTCATGGCGGCGTTCATTCCCGTTTTCAAGGAACAGGAAAAAACCGCCGGCGAACAGGCCATGTGGCGCACGGCCAATGCCCTGATGAGCGGCCTGATCGTGGTACTGGCCGGCGTGGTAGGCGTGGGGTTGCTGGGCATCACCGCCGCTCTGGAATGGGGCGAGTGGAACGAAAAAACCACACTGATGCTTGAGTTGTTGCGGTGGGTGTTTCCGTATTTGTTTTTCATCTGCCTAGCCGCTGTGGCCATGGGCATACTGAATGCGCGCGGGCATTTTTTTCTGCCGGCTCTGGGTGCGCTGATCCTGAATGTGGTGATGATCGGCAGCGTGCTATGGCTGGCACCGCGCTGGGGAGATAAACTGAATGATCAGATCTTCGCCCTCGCCATCGGCGTGCTGGTGGCCGGTGTGGCGCAGCTGCTCTATCAATTGCCCACGCTCTGGCGCGAGGGCTTTCGGCCACAGTGGATCTCGCCGTGGGGAGATGATTCGGTCCGCACCATCCTTACTCGGCTCGGCCCCGGCGTGATCGGCGTGGCGGCGTTTCAGATCAATGTGCTGATCACCTATTGCATCGGGTTTTTTGCCGGCGAACATGTGGTGGCGTCCTACGGCTACGCCGTACGCCTGTTGGAATTGCCGCAGGGATTGTTCGCCGTCTCAATGGCAACGTTTCTACTGCCGACCCTCGCGGGGTTGGCGGCTGAGAAAAAGTACGACGACTTCCGTGGGCAACTGGACGAGGCCGCGCGGCATTTGCTGTTCGTCAATCTGCCGGCCGCCGCCCTGTTGTTTGTGCTGGCGGAACCGATTGTGCAGTTGCTCTTCCAGTACGGCGAATTTTCTCAAGCTGCTACCGAGCGGGCGGCGTGGGCGCTGCGTTGTTTGGCCCCCGCCTTACCGGGGTATTCGCTGGTGTTGATACTGGGTCGGGCGTTTTATGCCTTGGGTGAAGTGAAAACGCCGGTGCGCATCAGCGTGTTTTGTCTGGGGCTGAATCTCGTGCTGGCCTTGGCAATGGTGTTTCAACTCGACGAAAACTGGCGCCAATGTGCGTTTGGCGTGGCAAATACCATCAGTTCCACCATGAACGCTGCGTTGCTCTGGATCACCTTGAGCCGCCGTAAGGAATTGACGGGGCTCAAACTGCCTGGCCTAAGCCGTCAGCTGCCCGCCCTGCTGATGATGGCCGCGGCCGCTCTGGGATTGGCCTATTTGTTGCATGGATCCGTGGCGCCCCCGGCTGAGTGGGGCGCGGTGCCGCAGCGGTTATGGCAGGTGTTTATCCCCTTGCTCGGAGCGGGTTTGGTGTATTGGTTGCTGGCCGCCGCCTTGGGGGTGGATTCGGCCCGGGCAATATTGGAAATATTCCGCCGAAAAACCCAAAAAGAGCCCTGAAAAACCGCAAAAAGATTGCGATCTTGCCAGTTGAGGGTACATTGTTTTAACGGGTTGGCGAGGCATGGAACCTGTCTACGGCTGGGGGCCGTTTGCTTCGTAAACTGGATGATTTCCGTATGAAACCATTTTTGGCCATAGACGCCGGCGCTGCCAACTTAAAGGTAGCTCTGTTTGATCCACAAAGTAACGGGACGCTAACCTTGGCCCGCTACGAGGTGGTGTCGCTGGGCCAGCGCGGGTTGGATGAGCCCGATCGCACAGAGTTGCTCAAGGAAACGCTGCAGGAACTCTTCGATCGTCACGAGATCCGCGCCAAAGGTCTGGAAGCTAATGTTTGTGCCCCGAGCTACCAGTGTTTCACGAAGTTTCTGCGCACCCCCGCGGTGGAAGGATCCAAGGTGGGCCAGATCGTTCAGTACGAGGCCGCATCACAAGTGCCGTTTCCGCTGGATGAGGTGGAGTGGGGTTTCGAGGTTATGGGCACCGCCGACACGGGTGAGCTGGATGTGATGCTCATGGCGTTACGCGAAGAGGTGATCGAGAGCCTTTCTACGGTTTGCAATGACCTCGGCATTCGGCTATCGGTTGTGGATGGCTCCCCTGCGGCCTTGCGCAATGCCTTCATGCAAAACTATCCGGAGGTGGAAGGGTGTTCGCTGTTATTGGATATTGGGGCCAAAACCACCAACGTAATCTTCATTGAGGGCGATCAATTTTTTGTGCGTAGTGTGAATTTTGGGGCGAACTCGATCACGCAGGAATTTTGCAAGGAATCCGGACTCGAATGGCAACAGGCCGAGGAATATAAGCAGGCCTACGGCTATGTGCACCTTACCAATACTGAAGAGCCAGCGGATCCTTATCAAGCGATTCTCGTGCGCACGGCACGTAATGTCATGACACGACTACACCAACAGGTGGCGCAAACTGTGCAGTACTATCGCGCCCAACAGGGTGGGCAATCACCACAGCGAATTTATCTCGCGGGGGGTGGGGCTTCCATGATTTACACGGCCGAATTTTTTCAGGAAAAATTCACTCTGCCTATTGAATTTTTCAACCCATTCCGCAATATCCAAGTGGGACCGGAGGTAGATCGCAACACCTTGGCCGGCACCGCGCATTGGCTGGGTGAAGTGGCGGGTTTGGGGCTCCGTGCGGCCACTGTGGGATTGACGGAATTCAACCTCCTTCCCAAGCGCGAACGTATCAGCCGCCAAATCGAAAAACGCAGCCCCTACGCCATTGCCGCCATCTTCTGCGCCGGCTTAATCTTCTTTGTACAGGCCGCGGCTAGCAACAGTATTGAAAAGAAGAAAAAGGAATCAGCCGGAAAAATCGAAGGGCAGCTTAATGAATATGTCCTTATAGCAAATGACCTTGCTTCAGCTCAATCCAGTTTGTCGCAGGAACAGGAATCCTCCAAGAAAATGGAACGTGCACTGCAAAGCCGGTATTTTTGGATTAATCTCGTCAACGGGGTGCAGGAGGTGTTGTCCCAAGTGGAACCGGGCGTGTACATTGTGAGCGGTCCGAATCAGCTGGCGGCCATGACCAACCGGGTGGATCAGTTACAGGCGGAACTACAGGCCCAAAGCATCACCAACGCTCAAACCGCCGTGTGGATTCAGTCCCTGACACAAACCATGCCCACATTGGCCTCGTCCAATTCCCAAGGGGGCGAGGACATGGAAGGAATGGATGGGGGCATGATGAGCGGCCCGTCGCCCACCGGAGGAGGATCGATGCCCATGGATTATGGAGCAGGGGGATCCGGCATGATGGGAGGGGATCCGGGAAGTGGCACGGCCCTGGTTGAGCAGGGGCCGATCGAGATCGTTTATCTCAAGTTGCGCGCCAAGAATGTGTTGCCCCGTAAACGGGAAACGCTCAATCGTGAATACGCCTACTTGGTGGCGGATTTATTCCGCCGTAGTGAGATGTTTGTGGAGTCTGAAGAAGATACCAAGGTGATCGGGGAAATTCCCAGTATTGATTCCAGGGAGCGTTGGTTTGATTTTGTGATCGAATTAAAACTGACTAATCCCATTGTAATGACCGATAAGGAGCTCGAATAGTGGATAAACAATTGGTTATTTTTTATCTAAAACGCCATTTACTGGGCATTGTGGGCCTTCTGTTGGCGGCGGGGTTTGTCGGTGGCGGATTTGTCTTGAACGGAAAAATGACCGCTTCGGTTGAGGCGGCTGATGCTGAATATAAGAGTGCTGTGGCCAATCGTGACAAGATCCAAAATAGTAGTCTGAAGGTGGATCGAAAAAACGTGGATGTGCTAATTGATGTGAAAACGGAATACACAGATTTTGTGGCCAATGCCGGCCAAGTGTTTGGCAGCAAGCTGCCCACGCCGTTGAACAGTAATGATTTTCTGAACTATATGGTGCAGTCCATCGCCCTAATGAATGAACAGGCCACCAATAATTTGGTGAATATTCCGAACGATTTGCTGACCCGGGCCGACCTGAGTTTTAGTTTCACCTTTGCTCCACTCATGACGCAGGCGGAAATTTCCGAGGATAAAATCCCGGAATTACAAGTGCAGATGGAGGATATAAAAAACATCTGTGAAGTCCTTTTCAATAGCCGCATCCAGTCGATTGAGCAGCTTCAGCGTACTCGCGTGACGACCGAGGATCGCAAGGCATTGGCAAATCCCAATTATTTGGATACACGCCAGTCTTATACCAACAGCATTTCAGTTGTGCGCCCTTACCGGATCAAGTTTCGCTGTCTCAGCAACGGCATTGCAAAGACCCTTTCGGGGTTTGCTAAACAGAATACTTTTTATGTGGTGCGCACGCTCGAGGTGACCCCCGCTGGAGCTTCCACCACCACGGGTATGGGTTCAGGTATGGATTCAGGTATGGATTCAGGTATGGATTCAGGTATGGACTCTGAAATGGGATCAGGACTGGGTTCGGGAGCGGGTTTTGGCATGGTCCCGGGCATGGGGATGAATCCGGGTGGCGCAACGCAACAAACCACCAATATTGTGCTTTCCCCGCCTTATGTTAGTTACTTGGTGCGTAGCGGGTTAACTGCCCCGCCCGCGACGAATGTGGTTAAGGAAACTTTACTGGAGGTAGTAATGGATTTGGATTCGGTGAGACGCATTGTGGATCCTGAAGAGCAGGCTCCTGCTCCTCAACCCGCACCCTTGCCCGGGCCGCCTCCCGAACCGGCCCCTGCCCCTGCCCCGGCGTCATAAGGTCAGTCCATGGGCTTTCTAGATTCGATCCTTAAAAAGAAAAAGGCACCGGAAGCCGGTGACGAAGATGCGCCGCCTGAGGCAGTGGAGACCCCCGTGTCGACCGGCCCAAAGCCCAATCCCTTGGCCAAGCTCAAGGGGTTATTGGATCACTTGGAAAAGATCATTTTGGGTTTGGTGTTAGTGGCTGTAGCCGCGCTATCTGTGCTGAAGCTGTTGGCCGCAAAAAAGGAAATCGCAGTGATCGGTGAAGCGGATCAGGATTCGGTGACTTTGGGAGGTCGAATGCTGGTTGCTGAAGAAGAAAGCCCGACTAATCTCACGGAACTAATCCGGAAATCGCGAGAGCAACCTGATGCGATCGATTTATCGGGCAGCAATCATTTGGTCTTCAATCCCCGTATTTGGAAGGAGATTTTTTTGGCCGACCAAGGCGAGGCATTGTTGATCATGGATTCGCCGGACGAGCCGCTGGGTATTTCCGCACTGGAGGTGACCAATATCCGACCTTTGAGAGCCACCATGGTTGCGCGGGCCTATCCGCAGGTGAACACCGTACAGTATGAGTTCGCCTTTACGGATATGGAATATCCCGTGATGCCGTATGCGATGATGGGGGCTAACCCGCTGGCAACATTTTTCCCTCCAACTCCGATGAGTGCCCAATACGCAGCGATGTTGCGTTCACAACAAAGTGGCTGGCAGCCCGATCCCGATCCGGGAAAACCACCCCGGCCATTGCATGGCTTTACCGGGGGCAACGCCGCATGGCTTCGATTTAATCCGGATTGGGAATTTTTGGTACGCTTCAAAAGCGCCTCGATGGTGCCCCAAAACATCGTACTGAGTACCCCTGCCGGCACGACCATTTCTAATGTGGTTCACGAACTGGACATGATTATTGGTACTGGTGGTTTCGTCACACCGTATGAAACCAATTCGGTGCGTCTACTGTCCGGAGTGCCGCATCCCATAATTCGTGGTTATGAGGCGGATTTGAAATATGAGACCAAATACCACCAGCCGCCTTTGGCCTTGCCCAGATTTCGGGAAGGTCGGCGTTTGATGATCGATGGGGAAGTGTTCCGGGTATTTCAAATCACGGCAAACAACGTGTCGTTGGTATCTGATCCTGAATATGGCGGGAACGGTAAGATTTATGATAAACCGCTCCAGCGAGGTGCGGCGCCGGCTGGGCCTTAATGTTTTTAACCTTGCCTATTTGTAGGCATTTGTTAGCTTTCCTCTCGGCGCATTAGCCGAGGCCGCTGGGGGGCGGTTGCATTATCCATAGGGGGCGATATGAAACAGGGTGGATTCATCATCTTTGCGGGGCTTGTACTCTCGTTATTCAAGGTATCAGCGCAACCGGCGCCGCCATTGATTCCGGAGCCAACGGCTGATGCGATAGCGCGGGCAATTGAGGCCGAGCGTCAGCGGCGGGCGGCGGAGCTGAATAATCCGATCACCCAGATTGGCATCCAGCGCGCGCAACAAATCCAAGTTGCGCTGCAGGATGTGAATCTCAAATCGCAGGAGTATCGGATCACCATTGAGAATGTTCTCGAAGCGGTGCAAAAGGCGAATTCGCCGCAGGATGCGGGAAATTTTTACCTGCAAATCATCAGCACCGGCTACGCGTTTCGTGCTTATACCGAGCAGAAACTGGCCGGGCTATTGGATGATCCCCAGAATGAGCAACGTATTCAGGCGTTGGCGTTGCTGGACGATCTGCTGAACCCGGTGCGGACGGCATTCGTCAACAACCGGATCGCTCTTGCTGAGGCTGCGCAGCAACGGCGTGAGTACGATGAAGCAAAGCAGCTGATTGACGAATCCCTGTTGGTTTTACCGCAAAATCAGGCCTTACTCACTTTTCGCCGCGCCAATGAACAGGCCGAAGCTCGCTTTCGCAACGCCTCGCCCGGCACGGATGTGGCCGCGCGTTTGCAGGAGCTGAAGAAGCGACAGGGCGAGGTGACTTCCCTGTTGCGCGATGGAAAATTCCTCTGGGAAGCGCGCGATTATGATCAGGCGGAGGATAAATTTAACCGGGTCATCAAACTCGATCCCCGCAACGACGTGGCCTACAACTATCTGCGATTGATCAATCGCGTGCGCAATGATGACGCGGTGATGGCGCGCGAAGTGAATTTCCGGAACATGGTGCAGGAGGTGAACGAAAAATGGCGTCCGCCCGCGCACCAGGAGAGTCTGCCTGTACCGAACCCGGAATGGATGATGCGCACGCGCGGTTCTGCCGGGGCTCCCAGTGGAGCCGGTGGGTTGAGCGCCAATACCGGCGTGATACAAAAGCTGCAGACTATTCGCATCCCTGAGGTAATGCCGCTGCATGGCTTCACGCTCAACGAGGTGGTGACGCTACTGGACGAACAAGCCAAGCTGCATGATCCCAGCAACGTGCCCAACGACCAGAAGGGCGTGAACATCATGATTGCCACGCAGATGCCCAAAAAACAGGTCTCAGTGAATGTCGGCGGCGTGGGCAACATGGGGTTCGTGGGGTCCAACTTGCCGGCTCCGAGTGTGAACTGGGAAACAGGCATGCCGATCCGCCAAAAGATGGCGGCCAATGGCACGATGTCCACCCAGTTTGGCAAAGGCGGCGGAAATCCCAGCAATGGAGGCGCTAGAGAATCCACCGAGCCGGTCATTAATGGCCACCTTGACCCTGCCCGCATCCGTATCCAGGGCCTCACCGCTCCGTTGCGCGGACTCACGTTGCAGCAACTCATGGATAATGTGGCCGAAGCCTGCGATTACCCGATTCGCACGGTGGTGCGCAACGGCGTGGTGCGTTTCGAATATAAGCCGGCGGACAGCGATTTTGTGCAGCGCAAATTTACCATTCGGCCGACCACCTTTTGGCAGCGGTTGGTTTCGAAAAACGCCCAAGTGGCAGGGAATACCTCCACGCCTCCGGCTGATTGGTATGGCAAACAAGTTAAGGGAGCTAATGGCGGCAGCGGCGGTTCAGTCGGCAGCGGCAGTGGTGGTGGTGGCGGTGGACCCGGTCCGGGTGGTGGTGGCCTTCCCGGCGGTGGTGGCGTGATCAACAACACGCAGGCGGCCCAGCAGATTTTGACCTACCTTCAAAGCCAAGGCATCAATGCCGCGCAGGTTTTTTTCAATCCCAGCAATGGGCAGTTGCTGGTGCGTGCGCCGTTGGCGGATTTGGATCTCATCGAGCAGGCGATTGAGATTCTTAACACTTCGCCCGAGCAGCTCTATATCGAGGCTAAGTTTGCTGAGATTGAGTTCAACGATGGCGAATCGCTCGGCTTTGACTGGTACCTCGGTAAATCCACCCTTCTGGGTGATAAGATCATCAGCGGTGCTGGGCCGCATCCTACCTTTATTGGTGAGCCTTCAAATAACAATCCCAGTGGCTATTTTCCATATCCGGGCACGTTGCAGGGTAATCAGTTTGTACCGAGCCAATACAGCATTATGCCGAGCCCGAATGAAGGCCGATTGACCTCGTCCTTCAAGGGCTATGGCAATCCGCTTTGGACATTCACTGGTATCATGACCGATCCGCAATTCCGTATGGTGCTGAATGCCATAAGCCAGCAGGAGGGGGCGGAATTGTTATCGGCACCGCGCATTTTGGCCATCAGCGGCCAGCAGCAAACCATTTCGGTGCAGGATCAGCGTAATATTGTAACGGGCGTGGTGCCGACCTTTACGCCGGGCGCGGGTGGCGGCGGCTTTGGCGGCGCGGGCGGCGCGGGCGGTGGTACCGTGGCGCCCATGATGTCACCAATGCAAATGGGACCAGAACTCGATGTGTTACCCTATGTGAATTCCGATGGATTTACGATTGAAATGTCGTTGGCTCCAAATATAACGGAATTTTTGGGGTATGAAGAATCCACTTTTGAAGCGGCGGTGTTTGCCGCCGGCGGCAACGTGGTGCGCTCGGCCGTGCCGATGCCCCGTATCCGTACCCGCTCGCTGAATGTGAGCTGTGTGGTTTGGGATCAAACGGTCCTCGCACTTGGTGGTCTCATTTCAGAAAACGTCCAAACCACCCGGGACAAAGTGCCCTTTCTGGGAGATGCGCCTTTTATTGGGCGATTGTTCCGAGGCAAAGGTCGCAACAGCAAAAAGAAGAACATGGTGATTTATGTGAAGCCGACGATTATCGATCCGGCCGGCCAGCCCAAAAACCGCCCGGCCCAGTTGCCCTTCTCGCGGACCGCCTCGCCTGATCCCATGGGGATTATCAATCCGGTGGATCCCGCCTTAATGAACAACAGCGGGCTCAATAATGGCGGTGGGGTTCCCGGTGGAGAAGGAATACCGCCGGCGGCTCCTCCGGCAGGTGGTGGGTTGAACAAATATCAAGGCCGTGTCTGGAATGCGACTTCCGGCGGTTCTTTCCGCCGATAACCGGCTGTGAGCAAACCGGATTCACCGCGGTTATTGATTGTCGATGGGCATCACTATGCCTATCGCGCCTTTTATGCCATCCGTTCCATGAACGCGCCCGATGGCTCTCCCACCAACGCTATTTTTGGGTTTCTCAATTCCATCGACCGCATGCGCGAACGCGTGCAGCCCACGCACATGGCCGTAATCTGGGATGGCGGTCTTGATGAAGAACGCACCGAGGCGCTCGAGGAATACAAGGCCGAACGTGATCCCATGCCCGATGATCTCGAACTGCAGCTCGACGCTATTGTGGATTGGTTGACAGCCTCGGGGTTTTATACGTGGTGTGAGGACGGAGTCGAAGCGGATGATGTCATCGGCACACTTGCTTGGCAGGCGGAAGCCGAAGGCCATAAGGTGGTGGTAGCCAGTGCGGATAAGGATTTTTTCCAACTGATCAATCCCAACATTTTCCTGCTTAATCCCAATGATAAATCGGAAACCCTTTGGCAGGATGAACAGGTCATTGCCAAAACCGGCGTGCCACCTGCACAGATCATTGATTGGTTGAGCCTGGTCGGGGATGCGGTCGATGGCATTCCCGGCGTCCCCGGCGTGGGCCCCAAGACTGCTGCCAAGTTGCTCACAGAACATCAGACGATCGAGCAACTATACGCGAACTTAGATCAAATTTCTTCAGACAAGCTGCGTGGTAAATTGACTGAAGCTGCGGAAGACGTCCGCCGTAATCAGGACCTCGTAGCCCTGAAAACTATGGCTCAATGGAATGTGCCCCTCGATGAACTGGTTCCCAGCCAGCGTAATGAGGAAGCACTCCGCGAATATTATCAGCGCTGGAATTTCCGTTCCCGCCTCGCCGCTCTGGACGAGTTTCCCTTCTAGACAAGCTTCACAGGCCTGAGAATGTTGTTGACATTTTTAAGATAATTGTGAATAAGCATCTCCAAGGAGGCGCTCCAGTTGGAGCCACACCACCAAAAGGGGAAACCAGTGGGGGTGAATCACATCAATCAACAGAGGAGTATTGTGCCGTTTCGCGGTGGGCCAGTTATTGGCCGGGCGCGTACGTCATTGCGTTATTTCAAGGGAAAGGCTCAAGCCATGAAGACCATTCGTAGAGCGATTATCATTTGCGTTTTGTTTACCATGTCTCTCCCCGGCGGAGTGATCCCTGA
>DPAW01000291.1 GCA_003517285.1 Verrucomicrobiales bacterium | reverse complement strand
GGCGCCAGCGCCTTGGCCTTGGCCACGGCGTACGCGCGGAAGGCGGTCTCCAGTTTGTCTAATGGCTCGGTGTGCTTGGCAATGGCTGCATTGATCTCCACGCCTTCACCGAGATCCTTGAGAATATTACGGATCGCTTCGAGTCCAAAGCGTTCGGTGAGATGTTCCACCACCAGCGAAGATTGATAATAGGCAAATTGTAGATGAAGATTACTTTCCGGCGCCAAAAACGCGCCGCTCATTTTGCTTACAGGAGTTAGTTCACCGCCAAGAATCAATTCCCGGAAGCGCGGGTTCATTCGCTGTCCCCAGGTCGGCTCTGCTTGGCGCTCCTCGTACACACTGATGCCTTCACTGAGCCAGCGCGGCATTTTGTTGCGTGTAAGTGCCAGCGTAACCGTGTGGCAAAATTCGTGCCAGAGAACGCTTTCCCAATTGGCTGGCGCGGGCATCTGCGAGGCCGGGCTATTGGCGGTAATCACGCAGCCAAAACACACGCCAAGAAAACCCGGATTGTCCGGCATGCCGAAGGTGCGCACGCCAAAATCCTTTTGTTCGGCGAAGATTTCTACCGTAGTGCGTTGTTCCAGCTCTAGGCCGTACTTTTTACACAACGTATCATGCGCGCGATCGAGCAGGCGAAGGGCGCGCGGGCCATAAATGGCCGCCTCATGCGGGTCCATGCGGACGATGAAATTGGCGTTGGTAAGCGTGGTGTATTTGCCGAGCGTATCGCGTAGGGTCACGAGGTTGTAGGTTGTGACATCGTAGCCGTCAGATTCATGGGCGGCCTCGGTCATGGCCCAGCCTTCTTTTTCAAAGCCGAGCCGCAGCAAATCCTGCGCGAGCTGGATCTTTGCAGGTAGATACTTCTCATCAAAAGCCAGCGCCTGTTTCTGGTGCTCGGATCCCTCGGCAAAGCGGTATTTCTGCGAGAGTTTTTTGCCGATCAAATGATCCACGCGCGGATTGGTTTTCCAGTGGGCCAATGCCTGTTCGCGAGCTTTGCGTTCAGCGTTAGTGTCGGCGCGGAGATGGGCGATGACGCCACGATAGGCCCAGGCCTCGGGATGATGTGGGTTCACGGCGAGCACCTTGGAAAGTTGCGTCTCAGCCTCGTCGTAGGCTTCGCGATCAATTAGGCGATCGGCCATCAACAAGCGTGCACCGGCATGATTTGGGTTAGCCGTCAGAGTCGCCTGCAAATGTTGCGTCATCGTCTTGCCGTCCGAAGGCGCAAAAGCGCGGGCTGCGCCGAAATGGAGATCGGCATTTTTAGGATGCTGCTTGAGCGCTAGCTGAAAGGTGCGTCCGGCCAGTTCATAATCGCTCTTGGACAACGCCAGATCGCCAATGGCCTGAGCCGTGCCGGCAAAGTTGGGATCATGTTCGCGTGCGGGATGATATAGCTTATCGAGCACCAGCTTGGGGTCGGCATCCAGCTTCAGCGCCGTGCGGCCGAGTACGATCAGATCTGGAGCATTCCGGTACGCCCAGCCGCGGATACCAGCGAGGCGGTTGATTTCCGCCAGCGCATTGGTGGCACCTTTGGGATCGTTGTTGAAATGAAACACCTCATGCGCCATCCAGAGCACGCGCACGCTGCTGGCCAGCTTGGCCATGGCGTTGGTGGTGACGGTATGGGCCTCCGCAAATTGTCCCTGTGCCATCAGCGCACGGATGTGCAGCACACGGGAATCCTCCTGCCACGGGTTTTTGGCAATAGAGTTGGTGGCATGGCTGATGGTGTTGGTGAAGTCACCGCGGGCGTAAGCGGCCCGGGCCTCGGCCAACGGATCCGCGGCACTCGCGGCGAAGGCGAGTGGGAGCAGTCCGATGGCAAATAGACGAATCATTCTTCTTTCAACTTACGTTGGGCGAGGTACACCTGCAGAAACCGGTCAGGCGGCGCTTCCTTCCACGCGGTGAACCAAAGGTTGCCGAGCATTTGCGATCCAGCAGCCAGTTGTTGATGTAAAAACTGTCTTCCGGCTGCGGGGGTTTCTTTGGAGAGTTTGCCTGTCTTATCCAGTTGATACAAGGGCTCAACTAATCGATGTTGTTCGAGGATGTAATCTATTACTGCTTGGAATTGTCCGCTGGCCAAATCGCGTGAAGCCGGTCGCATTAGCAGCGCTGCGGGGTTTAGTTGTTTGGTGATGGCTGCCCGGTCCGGATCGGAGGTGGCTTTGAAGAAACCGCCGTCGACCCAAGAGTGGAATCGGCGGCTGGTGGTATAGCCTTTGGGGTTTTCACCGGTCCAACCATTGAAATGCTCAGTGGTATGGAGAGGTTGCGCGGCGTCACCCACAAAATGGCTGAGGATGCCCATGCGATACACCACATTGGCTTGGGCGTTGGCGATCTCTTCTTGCGTGCCCATGGTCTTGAAGACTTGCAGATAGGAAAATGAGCTAACGAGCTTGAGATAATGCTCATTGATGCTCCAGGGCATAAATCCCGGATGGCCTTTGAGATGGTCGGTGTTGCCTTCGGGTAACTCCAGTTTCAGTCGTGCTCGGGCAGCGGCCATTTGTTCCACGAAACGATACCGGAAATGACTGAGGGTTTCCGTCTTCAACTCGTATTGGGCAAGGTATTCGACATCAAAATAATGGTCGGGATTATTTAGGTGCCTTAATGCACGATCGCGGGTGTTACGCCAGCGATCTGGTTCACCCGCTAGGAATCTGATCCGTTCACGATTTTCAGCCGTGAGAACAAACCGGGGGAAGCTCTGGGGTAATGTGTCCAGTGCGAGATCGTTGATTAGTCGATGACGTTCGTAATCCCACGCCTGCACCAAATGTGAAGAGAGACAGAGGAAAGTGGCATAAAAAATGGCTGAAATACCGCGCCAAGCCGACATAAATAAAAGCTGAATGGAGCCTAAATTATCTGCAACCGAAAGCTGTTCACCGGTTTTACCCAGTTGTACCACGAATTAATATCGTTGGTCTCTAGGGGGGTGTTACAACTCCCAAATTTAGAGCCTTTCCCGCTTCACTTAGAAGGATGACCTCTTGCTTGCCGTAGCCGTCAATCTGGGCTGTGCCTTGCAGCACCTAAACCATAACACATGCTCCAGGATCTTTCGCCACTACGTGCCATTTTCTTTGGTACTGCCTGAAGCGTATAATCTTCTCTTGGAGAACGGCGGGATTATTCCGCCTCTTCCGCCCATATAATAAACTCCAAAATAATCTCTAAAATATCAAGTAAAAATTTTATAAAATCTATATATATCTGTATTGATAAATCCATTGCAACTTTCCAGTTGTTGGCGTCGGGTGCTTCGTTTAATGTGGCTAAACGGTTGAAATCATAGAGGAGAAACCCTATAAAAATCAAAGCGCCAAATATGGCCGGCTTTCTGGCTTGGTGAAGGCCAAGAATAAGGCGGATTGTATATCCAGAAAATAGAAACATTAACGCCACAAAAAAAAACGGACCTAATGGCAATAGGTTTACGCTCGGGTAGGTTCCTATTAGTCCTACTATAAGTGTAATTATTACGGTTATTCCGAGCGCCTTGCTTCCATGGTTTTCGTTTCTTAGCAGCAAATATATCCCCAGTAAGGTTCCTGTGAGCACAGACCAAATGCTGAACCAAATGAAGCTTATTGAAATATCTTGGTCTTTCCCCCAGTAGATTAATCCTAAGCCGATGAAGAATTGGAAAAAAAATATAAAAATGGAAGGGGTCGCTATGTCTTCCCATGGGATATGGACGTCAATTTCCCCTGATTCCGACTCGGTGGCTGTAAACTGGAATTTTTTTGCATTATAAAGCCCTCGAGCTACTACAATGAGCACTAATGTGGTGAGCCATGTAATTAATATTTGTGCTCCAAGGATAGCAAATGTTTTGGCATATAGTGATTCAAACATTATTTGGTTTATAAAAGGCGGTGCGAGTAATTTTTTTAGTTAACGCCTGATTTAAAATAATGTCCATTATTATCACGATTGCCTTAGAATTTCGTTTAACTCAACATTTGATAATTCAACTGGGTTGGCCTTCATGCTACTTGCTTCATTGGCTTTTAAGATTATCTCGGGAAAGTCTTCTTCCATGATACCATAAGTGGGTATACCGGGAATGCCTAGTTTGCGTATCAAATTCTCCAACCAAATAGCTCCAGATTCACCGGTCGTGCCAGCACCGAGCATTTTGGACACTTCCGCAAAACGGTCGGGTTTGTGTTTTGCATTGGCGGCAAAGACTTGCGGCAGCAGGGCAGCGCAGACGGCGCCATGAGGGGCGAGAAACATGCCTCCGATGGGCGCGGCAAATCCATGCACGGCACCCAGGCCGGCATTGGCCAAAGCCAGACCGCCGCACAGGCTGGCGTAGGCCATGTCCGTACGGGCTGCCGGATCGCCGGCAAACGTCCGCGGCAGGGCGCGCGCGGCACGCGGAATGGCTTCGCGGCACAGGGCGTCGGTGAGAGGGTTGGCGCGGCGGCAAGTGAAAGGTTCGATCAGTTGCGTCAACGCATCCATGCCAGTGGCGGCGGTGATGGCCGGTGGTAGGTCATGGGTCAGCGCGGGATCAACAATCGCCACAGCGGGCAACATGCGCGGATGACGCAGGCTCACTTTTACGCGTCGATCGCGACAAGTGATCACGGCATTGCGCGTGACCTCCGCGCCCGTGCCGGCGGTGGTCGGGATGGCGATAAACGGCAGGGGCGTCTCGGTGAGCGGTTGGCCGCGGCCGATGACTTCCAAGTAATTCAGCGGTTCTCCTGGGTTGGTCACCAGGGCGGCGATGGCCTTGCCGGCATCAATGGCGCTACCGCCTCCGATGGCGACCACAACCTCGCGCCCGGCGGCGGTCCGTATGCCTTCGGTAACGTCGGAGAGTGTCGGCTCACCGGGAATGCAGTGCACCGCGCAGTCGAATTCCTTCAGTAAATCCAATAAAGGCGCGGCACGCGTGGGGTTGCGGCCGGTGACGACGAGCACCTTACGGCCGAAACCCTCTATGGCCGCAGGCGCTTCGGAGAGTTTGCCTTCGCCGAAAATAATGCGGGTGGCCGTGGCGAATTCGAACGCAGGGTTGGCCGAGTTACCACTCACTGTCAGCAGGGAAATGGTTGGTGAGCTTCACGGCGTGGCGGGGCTCTGCCATCATGTCGGCCACAGTATCGCGCCAAGCTGCGTAATGAGCGGTCTCTTTGTGCGCTGCGGGCGCGGCGTTGTTCCGGTATACTTCATTCAGGATAAACCGGGTAGGGTCCTCATTATCCTGCAGCACATCAAAGCGCGCGATACCCGCTTCCTGGATGCTGTTGCGGGCATTTTCCAACGACGCCTCGCGAAAGGCTTCGATGAAGTCGGGTTTCACATGAACATGAACGAGCACAATCAACATGGCCCAACGATACGCGCGCGTGCTGTGTCGGCCAATAAAATGTGTGTCTCTATTGTTTACGGAGGGGTAAAGATTTGGCGTGATTGTTTGCATTGGATTTTTTCCTCGTAAGTGGTAGGTTTCTTCGGATTCAAAAAAATGTCGGTAAACCGAAAATATTTTTTGGCAGGGGGCTTATTTTTGGCTCTGTTGCTGACTTGGTGGTTTTTGCGGCCGGTGGTGGTGACGGAAATCGTGGCCGACGAGTTGCCGACTCGTGATCAAGATATGCTGCCTGAGGCTAAGGTGGCTGAACGTTTCCGGCATGTGCGAATCAATGCCACCGCCGTGGAAGCTGTTCAAGCGGGGGAGCAGGTGATCTCACTGGAGTTGTTTCCTGGTGAAACTGTGGAAGTGCGATTGAATCGAGCGGAAAAGACTGATCCGGTGAGTACGGAGGTGCACGGTGATGTGATTGGGCAGCCCGGGGCGACGGCGAGTTTTATTACTTATGAGGGTGTAATGGCGGGCAGTGTGGAGTTGGCTGATGGACGGAAGTTTCTCATTAATTATGCCGACGCTGAGGCTCATTCGATTGTGGAGTTGGCTGGGGGTAGTGTGCATTCGCCGGATAACTTCGGGGCGCATCCGGATCCCTTGACCTTATTCCGATCGCCGGATGGGGAAGTGATTTCCATGCCGCAATTGGGTTTCAGGCCATACACACCGGGGGTAAGGAATCGAGTGCCGGGTTTCCCCGGGTTTACTCATGTGCTGAGATTGACAAATACGATGTCAACTAACCTATGGCCTCTGCCGCTAACACCGATTTACGGTCCGCCAATCATTGGTGTGTTGGCCTGTTATACCGGTTTGGCGGAGACTCAGTGCGGAGGAAAGAGCGGAGTAGAAACACGCGTGCGCATTTCGGTGGCGCAGGTGAACAATGCGTTTCGTCGCAGCGCAAT
>DPAW01000138.1:6256-6744 GCA_003517285.1 Verrucomicrobiales bacterium | reverse complement strand
TGGTATCCACCTGCGAACGCAGCTCGCGGTTTTCGGATTCCAGCTTCTGCGATCGCACGGCGCGCGCGATACGCATTTCGAGTTCATCAATTTGCAACCGCCCCTTGGCGATGTAATCATCAGCGCCCTGTCGCATCGCATCCACGGCCATTTCCTCGCTGCCATAGGCGGTCATCAAAATACAAATAGGCGGTTTGCCAAGCGACTTGGCGCGCTTGATCAGGTCGAGCCCGCCAATACCCGGCATGCGAAGGTCAGTAAGTAGCACGTCAAAACCGTCCTCCTCCAGCAAACGCAAGGCGCTCTCACCGTCCTCGGCGATGTAGACATCGTAACGATCCTCCAGTGCCGCCCGCAGGCCTTCACGGGTGGGTTTCTCATCATCAACGATTAAGACTGTGGGTTTAAGCATGATCGTTTGTTGCACTGACCTGCGAGGTCTCGCCGCCGGTCAAGCGCAGGGGTTGTTGTTCGGTGAGCGGGAACCA
>DPAW01000138.1:5610-5882 GCA_003517285.1 Verrucomicrobiales bacterium | reverse complement strand
CCGTGTTCGCGCACAATACGCTGAACAATCATTAGGCCCAGGCCACTGCCTTCTTTCTTGGTGGTGAAATAGGGCTGAAAGATGCGGTTAATTTTCTCCTGCGGAATACCGCCGCCAGTATCGGCCACGTAAACCCAAACGCCGTCGGTCTCGGCGATGGTGGTCAATGTTAGCGCGCCCCCTTGAGTCATGGCCTGGATGGCGTTCTTGATGAGATTCACCAGTGCCTGTTTCACCTGCACTTCGTCCAGCGGCGCGTTGGGCAACTCCTC
>DPAW01000138.1:3434-5296 GCA_003517285.1 Verrucomicrobiales bacterium | reverse complement strand
GGGCAACTCCTCGGCGAAGTGCTGCGACAGCGTGACCTCACGGTTTTCAATTTCCGGCCCGAGCAAAGTCACGGTATCGAGCAAAATATCGTTAAGCGAAACGGGCTTGAGCTCCGGACGCGTCGGACGGATGGCCTGCAAAAATTGGCTGATGATGTAGTCCAGCCGGTTGATTTCGCCCTTGGCGATCTCGAGATAGGTTTCCAGCTTGCGAATACTGGCGGCGTGGTTGGCGGCGGCATCGGGATCGGCAAGGTCCAGCAGCGCGTCGGAGTCGGTGGCCTTCAGCTTTTTCACCTCACGTTCCATCAACTGCAAATGAATGTGCAGAGCGTTGAGGGGGTTACCGATTTCATGCGCCACACTGGCAGCCAATAGGGTGAGTGCCTCAACCCGTTCGCTCTCGAGAGCCTCAAAGGTTTTCTGCTGCTGCTCGGTGGCGTCATTGATAATTACCGCCAAGCCATGGGCGCCCTCGCCGACCAAGGCTGCGGTATACACGCGCAGGAAGCGGCGAATGGGATAGGCGACCTCCAGTTCATGCCGCGTGACTGACAGGCTGTCGGTGGATTCCTCGGCGCAAAGCTTATCCCAATCGAGCCCGGGCAGGAACTTTACCAACCCCTGCCCCTCGGCCTTGTCCAGTGGAAGACTCAGCAGATGTTCGGCGGATTGGTTGTGCCAGGAAATGTGCGCTTTGCCGTCCAGCACGAGCACGCCGTCCTCAATCGTATCAAACAGCGTCTCGAGAAAATCACGCTCCCGTGCCAAACGAGCCACCACGGTCTGCAGCCCCTCCGAATCGAGCTGATCAATGCGGCCGGCAATACGATCGAAAAAACTGGTGCGTTCAGTCGCCATGTGCTGTTGGTGCCATTTTGCCCCGCGAAAAAAACGGGCTCATGTGAGCGCCAAAGTGTCTCACCACCCTGCCATAAGGTTGGACTGGAGTTCAAGCCGAGAAACCTTGACCACATCAGTGTTCCCTGATGAATTATCCACCCCCAAATAGAGTCCTATATAGACCTCATGAAAATCCTGAAACGAATCCTGTTGGCCGCCTTGGGCGGATTGATGCTCCTGAACGCCCCGGCTGAGGTGCAGGCCGCCCCGAAAAAGATTTTGGTAATCACTCAGTCCGTTGGATTTCGCCATCAACCAGTCAACCGCGCCGGCAAGGACACCTGCCAGGTCGAACGCGTGCTGGCGGAGATCGGCAAGCGGAGCGGCGTGTTCACCACGGTAAATTCGCAGAACGCCATCCAGAGTATCACTCGCGAAAACCTGAAGCAATTTGACGGCATCTTTTTTTATACCACTGGCATGCTGCTGCCCGCCGGCGATCCGCGCGATGCGCTGATGGAGTTCATCCAGTCCGGCAAAGGCTTCGTGGGGGCACACAGCGCGGCAGACACCTTCAAGAAGTACGATGGCTATGTGAAGATGATCAACGGCACCTTCGCCGGTCACCCCTGGAACGCCGGCGGAACCAACGGCTTCCTCAACCACGAATCCTCCCACCCCACCGTGGCTATGCTCGGTAAAGAGTTCATGTGGAAGGACGAAATCTACCAATACAACAACTTCGATCCCAACGCCGTGCGCGTGCTCTTCAGCCTGAACATGGCCAAAAGCAAACCGCAGATGCCCTACCATGTGCCGGTGTGTTGGGTGCGTAGCTTCGGCAAAGGCCGCGTATTCTTCACCAACCTTGGCCACAACGGCTCAACATGGGAAAATGAAACTTTCCACAAACACCTCATCGAGGGATTTAAGTGGAGTCTAAAGCTTACTGATGGCCCTTCTGAGCCGAATCCCGAATTGCAAGCCCAGGAAAGCATCAAAGCCTTCGCCCTGTTCGC
>DPAW01000138.1:0-3046 GCA_003517285.1 Verrucomicrobiales bacterium | reverse complement strand
CCGATGATGACCAATTTATCAAACTTCTCCGTGAGAACAGCTGGAAGAGTCGAGGTAAAGACATGAAACTCATCCAAGCCGTTTTGAACCAATTGAAATAACTTCAAAGCTTGTAACAAGCCAATCAAACACTTGTCCGCGCTTGCTTTTACCCGTGAAAACATCAAAATGCGCCTCCTTGCCCATGAGTGAAAATAAACAGGATTTCAACCGGCGCGATTTTATTTCCTCCGCCGGCGGTTCGTTGGCCGCGATGGCCGCGATGATGCAGGCCCTCGAAACGCGCGCACAGGAGAGCGAAGGCAAAGACGCCTCGCGCCGCACCGATGATTCCACGCCGCCGATCAAGATCGGCTTGGTGGGCTACGGCCCGCACGGCCGTGAGATCGCCCGCAACCTAGCGCAACTGCCCAGCGCGCCGCTAGTCGCCGTGGCCGATCACTACGGCGCCATGCAACGCCGCGCCAAGCGCGAGCATCCCAAGGCAGCCAGCTTTGATAATTTTCAGGACCTGCTCAAGGACGAGAATGTGGAAGGGGTAGTGATTGCCACCGCGCCGCACGATCACAAGGAGATCGCTGTGGCCGCGCTCAAGGCCGGTAAGCATGTCTACTGCGAGGCGCCGCTCGGCGGCACCGTGGAGGATGCCCGGGCCATTGCCAAAGCGGCCGCGGCCAATCCGAAAGTCAATTTCCAGCCAGGCCTGCAGTACCGCAGTGAACCGCAGCGACAATTCATGTTCCCTTTCATGCGCGCCGGCGCGATCGGCAAGGCCGTGCACGCACGGACGCAGTGGCACAAAAAAACCAGCTGGCGTTTTGTCTCGCCCAATGCCGAACGGGAGAAACTGATCAACTGGCGCCTGAACCCCGAACTCTCCCCCGGCCTCGTCGGCGAGATCGGCATGCATCAGGCCGATATTGTGAATCATTTCCTCAAACTGCAACCCGTCGCAGTCAGCGGCTTTGGGAACACTGTCCAATGGCGCGACGGCCGCAAGGTGCCCGACACGGTGAACATCGTGTACGAGTATGCAAACGACTTTTCCCTCACGCAGGAACTTACCCTCGCAAACTCATTCGATGGCGAGTACGAGGTGATGCACGGCACTAACAGCGCCGTGATGCTACGCGGCGCGCAGGCGTGGATGTACAAGGAGGCCGACGCCCCGCTGATCGGCTGGGAAGTGTACGCCCGTAAGATGCCCCACTACGGCTCCCCCGGCGTGGTGCTGGCAGCCGGGGCCACCACGCTCGGCAAAGGTGGAAAGAAGTTGTACCAGGAATCCACCTTCACCCAGTCACCGCTATTTTACAGCCTAGAGGCCTTTGCCTACAACAGCCATCAGGTCAGAAGCGCCGTGGAGGATTTCCTCAATACGTTTGGCGAGGCTGATGCCGAGACTCTGGCCGATTATCTCGCCGACCAGCTTGGCTCAACCAACAGCCTGCTGCCCGCCGCTGATGCCACTGCCGGCTACCAAGCCAACGTGATTGCCCTCAAAGCCAACGAGGCCGTGATGACCGGCAAGCGTGTGGAAATCAAACCCGAAGATCTAACTGTTTAACTCCCCATATATTCCATGAAAAAACTCCTCATTCTCACCGCCCTAATCCTCGCCCTGCCCGCGCAAGCCGAGCTCTACAAGGCCAAGTTTGGACTCAGCAATTTGACCATCAACGGCAACTCCAGCGTGCACAAATGGAAAGTTGAGACCAAGGTCATCGGTGGGTTTCTGAATGTGGACAGCGCCGCCCTCGGCAAAACGGGCACCCCTCAAGCCAGCGGCACGGTGATCGTACCCGTGCGCCAGCTCAAGAGCGGCAAAAAGCGCATGGATGAAGTGATGCACGCGGCTATGAACGAGCCGAAGCACAAGCTCATCAAGTTTACCATCACCGGTCTCGAAGTGACGTCCGTGAAGGACGGCGTGTCCACCTGCGCAGGTTCCGGTGCCATTGAGATCAACGGTAAAAAGCAGCCGCTGAATTTCGATGTCGACATCGCCAACAAGGCTGGCCAACTGACAGTATCCGGAATGGTGCCGATTAAGATGACCGATTTCGGCATCACGCCCCCCTCCCCCAAGCTACCCACCGGCAGCATCCAGACCGATCCCGAGGTGAAGATCTCGTTCGACTGGGTGGTAGCCAAGTAACCGCCCATGGCCGGCGGCACGAGCAGGCATCCATGGTACACTCGCATCGGGCGCAAGATGCGCCTTGATTACCTGCGGATTCTCCGAACCAAAGGTGCGCCCTCACAGGTGGCCCGCGGCGTGGGATACGGCATCTTTGTGGAGCTGATTTTCTTCCCCACATTGGGCCTTGCCTTTTTCCTGATGTATCCGCTGAACAAGTTCGGCAAGGGTCACATGGGCGCCGCGGTCGCAGGCTTTGTGTTTGCCAAGCTGTTCGCCTTTCTCACCATCCCGCCCAGCTTCATTCTTGGCAGTAAAATGCTCGGGTTGAAGGACTACAGAAGCGAATTCATGAACGGCGAAACAATGAAGCCGTTGGGCGAAACATTGGGTGTGGTCAAAGATCTCGCCTCTTCCGGTGAATTACTCAGGGCACTCGCCGGTTGGACCGCTGGAGCCGCAGTGTTTGGGGCAGTCATCGGGTTGATCGGCTTTTTTATCGCGCGCGCCGGTCTGCGCAAATATCAGTCCCGGCGTCAGTCCCGGCGCGAGCAGTTGCTGGCCGAAAAAGAACAGGCCACCGCGTAAGGGTTGGAACGTTAGGCCAACACGCCCTTCACCGGCTTACCGTGTACATCCGTCAGGCGATAATCGCGCCCCTGGAATTTGTACGTGAGCTTCTCGTGATCGATCCCCAGTTGATCCAAAATGGTTGCGTTGAGATCATACACCGCCACCGGATCGCGAACGATGTTGTAGCAGTAATCATCCGTCTCACCATAGGTCACGCCGCCGCGAATGCCAGCACCGGCCATGAGCATTGTGAAACAACGCGGATGATGATCGCGCCCGTAGTTGGTCGAGGATAAATTGCCCTGCGAGTACACCGTGCGCCCGAACTCACCG
>DPAW01000007.1:3474-3619 GCA_003517285.1 Verrucomicrobiales bacterium | reverse complement strand
AACCACCATTCCGCCCCGGCCAACAGTGTGTCCATAGCTCAGGGTTTGCCATCCCAATTGGCCCACCAGTTTTGGAAGAGCTTTAACTGGTCCTCAGCGTAGCGGCGTTGGCTTTCGCTGAGGCGGTCGGTGGGATTGAAATGGT
>DPAW01000007.1:0-3124 GCA_003517285.1 Verrucomicrobiales bacterium | reverse complement strand
ACGAGGAGGTATTTGTAGTAAAGCACGAGGTCCGGGCCTTCGTCGAAGACGGACAGGACATGCAGTGCCTGCTCGAGTTCCTTGGCATGGCGGCGGGCAGTGGCGCAGCCTTCGGCAGCCTGCCCACAAAGCTTAAGGTAATGCAGCACCTCGGCGGGGAGACAGTTGCCGATGCCGGTGATGGCACCGCGCGCGCCGCAGTTGACGAAACCGTGAAAGACCTGCGTGTCCACGCCAGCCATCAGCACGAGGGTGTCGTCCGTGCTGGTAATTTGCTCGGCGGCATAGCTGAGTGCATCGGCTCCGCCGAATTCCTTAAACCCGACAAGGTTGGAAAATTCATTGCGCAGATCGAAAAATAAATCTGCTTTTGTTTCAAAGCCGTAGTAGGGGCTATTGTAAATCACCGCGGGCAGTTCCGGCGCGGCGGAGAGGATGGCGGCGAAATGATCGCGTTGTGCGGCCGACGAGGTGCCACGGGAAAGGAGCCGTGGGATGACCATCAGGCCTTTGGCCCCTACCTGCTGCGCGTGCTCGGCATGAGCCACAGCGGTGCGGGTATTGACCGCACCTGTGCCGACGATGACGGGTACGCCGGCTTCGGTCAGGGCGGTCACACCGGATTGGCGTTGGTCATCGGTGAGCAGCGGCCAATCGCCCATGGAACCACAGTAGACCACAGCGTTCATGCCGGCCGCGATGAGGTCTTGGCCTTTTTTCACCAAGCCCGCCGTGTTTGGCGTGTGATCGGCGTTGGCGGGCGTCATTAAGGCGGGGATGCCGCCACAAAATATCGAACTGTCCATGGTATCGGTGAGGGAGGTTGTAGTGGGCACGGTTGGTTTTGTCGATAGCTATTGCCCATTCCGCGATTGACGAATGAGCAGCTCGCGGTAAGAGTTTGCGGATGTCCAAACACATTCTGACTACGGCCCTATTGTTTACCTTTACCCTGACTGGTTTTGCGAAAGATAAGTACACCCCGATTTTTGACGGCAAAACGCTCAAAGGCTGGACGCAGCGCAATGGCACTGCGACGTATCGCGTGGAAAATGGCGCGATTGTCGGCAAGACCAAAGAAGGCAGTCCGAATTCGTTCCTCTGCACGGACAAGCTCTACGGCAATTTTGACCTGAAGTTTGAGGTGAAGGTGGATAACGGCCTAAACAGCGGCGTGCAAATCCGTTCGCAGACCAAGGACGGTCCCAAGGGTCGTGTGAATGGGCCGCAGGTGGAAATTGAGATGAGCGGCAAGAATGGCGCAGAATCCGGTTATATTTACGGTGAGGCCGCTGGCGGCTGGATGACGCCTGCGGACAAGCGTAAACCGCACAAGCATTTCAAGGATGGTGAATGGAATGCTTACCGCGTGGTCGCCAAGGACGCGCACATTCAGGTATGGATTAACGGCGTGCAGATTTCCGACCTCGTGGATAAGGAAAAATTGAAAAGCCATCCAAAGGGATTCATCGGCCTACAGGTGCACGGCATCCGCAAAGGCAGCGGTCCCTTCGAGGTGAGCTGGCGCAACCTTGGCATCATTGAGCTGAAGTAACTTTTAATGACATTGAACATGAAAAAGTTTTTTCTCATCGCATTTCTCAGCCTCGCCACTTTGGTGCAGGCGGATGATAAGGGCTGGGTAACACTCTACAACGGCAAGGATCTCACCGGCTGGAAAACAACCGGCAACTGGCTTCCACAAAAGGACGGCTCACTACTCATCAAGCCTCGCCCCGGTGAGAAGGGTTGGCAGCGCTACTCCGCCTACCTTACCTCCGAGAAAAAGTACAAGGACTTCATTTTGGAAGTGGAGTACAAGTATCCACCCAAGGGTAACAGCGGCGTCTACTTTCGGATCGGCGACCCCCAAGATCCTGTCAAGACGGGCATTGAATGCCAGGTGCTAGACTCCTATGGCAAGGCCAACGACAAGATGACCGCCCATGACCACGGTGGAATAATCCGCACTGTCGGTCCCACCAAGAATATGTCCAAGAAGCCCGGTGAGTGGAACAAGATGATTGTCACCTGTAAGGGCTACCACCTCAAGGTGGACCTCAACGGAGAGAAGATCGTGGATATACAACTAGACGAGACTCCAGTTAAGGACCGGCCTCTTGAAGGCTACATTTCCCTGCAAGACCATGGTGAACCCAACAACCTTCACTTCCGGAACATCAAGATCAAGGAACTCAAATAAGCGCTACTGAAGCTCCTCCAGCTTGCCTGCGGCAGTCTCCCATTCAGGGGTGAGACAGTCTAAAGTGGTTTGAGCGGAGATCAGTTCGCGATTGATGGTCATGGCTCGCGCGGGATTTTCATAGGTCTCAGGTTTCTCCAATTCCGCGGTTAGCTCTTTGATTTTCTGCTCGGCTTTCTGAATTTCCCCCTCGAGCCGTTTCACTTCCTTTTCCACTCCACGCCGTTCCCGGCTGCGGGCCTGGCGGGCTTCGGCCTCGGCGCGTTTCTGAGCGCGCCGATCCACCTTCACCTTGGCAGGCGCGGCCTTAACCGGGGCACCATTGCTGCCCAGCGTGAGTCCGGCCCGGGCGGTTTCGGCCTGGGTCTTTTGCAGATAATAATCGTAGCCACCTGGAAAGTTACGAAGTTTTCCGGCGTTAACGTGGATGGTGTGCGCAGAAATGGCGCGGATAAAATGGACATCGTGGCTGATGAACACCAGCGTGCCTTCGTACAGTTCCAGCGCGGCAATAAGCGCATCGATGCTGGCCATATCAAGGTGCGTAGTGGGCTCGTCCATTAGCAGCAAATTTGGCGGATCGAGCAGGAGCTTCACCAACGCGAGCCTGCTCTTTTCTCCGCCGCTCAACACACTCACGCGCTTAAACACATCGTCCCCCCTAAAGAGAAATGTGCCAAGTATGGTACGCGCGCGCTCTTCGGTCAGCGCCTGCGGACAATCCGTAGCCTCCTCTAAAACCGTGGCCGCAGGGTTCAGTACGTCCACGCGGTTTTGGGAAAAATAACCGGCCTTAACGTTGTGCCCGAGATCGCGCGTGCCAGCTTGGGGCTCGAGTACGCCGGCCATCAGCTTGAGTAGCGTGGATTTGCCCGCGCCGTTGGGCCCCACGAGCACGGTGCGTTGGCCGCGCTCCACCTC
>DPAW01000126.1:540-7390 GCA_003517285.1 Verrucomicrobiales bacterium | reverse complement strand
TTCCCCGGTGCGGATACGGACGGCACTTTCCACGGCGGTCACAAATATTTTGCCGTCCCCAATCTTCCCGGTGGTAGCCGCGGCCTGGATCGCTTTTACAGCGTCTCCGGCCTGCTCGGCGGTCACCACCAGCTCCAACTTGAGCTTAGGCAAAAAATCCACAGTGTACTCACTGCCGCGATAAATCTCCGTATGACCTTTCTGCCGGCCGAAGCCCTTCACTTCGGTCACGGTCATGCCCACAATGCCCAGCTCCGTCAACGCCGCTTTCACGTCGTCGAGTTTAAAGGGTTGGATAATGGCATCAATGCGCTTCATTCGCGTAACAGGTTCGGGGCTGATGTTAACAACCTAAGAAAATGTGTCCATCGAGAATCGAAATTTTTGAAAAATATATTTTCAAGTTTCTGTTAGATTTCGTTTTTCAATGATTCAAGAATGCGCACTCGACACTCGCCCCAATGCTCCGCTAAATCAACACGCCCATGGGCTGGATCTATCGTAACTGCCTGCAACCACTGCTCTTTTTTCAGGAATCCGAGGCCGCGCACAATCGTGTCATAAGTGGCCTGTCCTGGGCCGGCCGGTTGCCGTTGGTTCCCATGCTGACCGATGCCGTGTACGGTGCGCCCGATCTACCAGTGACTTTAGGCGGCCTGCGGTTTCCCAATCCCATCGGGCTCGCGGCCGGGATGGACAAACACGCGGCCGCCGTACCAATGTGGGAACGGCTGGGGTTCGGCTTTGCCGAACTGGGCGGCGTGACGCAACACGCGCAACCGGGTAATGACGCACCGCGCATGTTTCGCGCCGTCAACGATCGCGCGCTGGTCAACCGCATGGGCTTCAACAATCCCGGTGCCGAAGCCGTCGCGCAGGCATTGCGACAATGGCACGCGCGTGATCAGTGGCCCGCTCATCCCATTGGCATCAATCTCGGCAAATCAAAAGTCACACCGCTGGAGGAAGCCGCTGAGGATTACGCCTTCTCCTTTCGCACGCTGCAGGGTCTGGCCGATTTCTTTGTCGTCAATGTCAGTTCACCCAACACGCCCAACCTGCGTCAACTGCAAGACAAGAACGCCTTGGACGACATTCTGAAAGCTCTGCGTGCGGTGAACTCCAAGGTTCCGCTGCTTATCAAGATCGCGCCTGACCTCACTTATGAAGCGATCGACGATGTGCTCGAGCTGGCCACGGTCCACTCACTCGCCGGCATTGTGGCCACCAACACCACCATCGAACGCCCCGAGTCCGGCGACGCGCAATGCCGGGCTACCTATGAGCAAACCGGCGGCCTTAGCGGCACACCATTACGCACGCGCAGCACGGAGGTCATCGCGCATATTTATCAGCACACCGAAGGCAAGCTACCGATCATCGGCGTGGGCGGCATCTTCACAGCAGCCGACGCCTGGGAAAAAATCACCGCCGGCGCCAGTCTGTTGCAGGTCTACACCGGTCTGGTCTATGAAGGTCCCGCCATCGCGGGCGATATCCTGCGCGGCCTCAAGGCGCGCATGGAACAAGAAGGCGTCCGCTCGCTGGCGGAGGTGATTGGCCAAAGTTAACCGCCCTGCACCAAGGCAATGATCCGGGCGCTGGTTTCCTCGGGGGACTCGCCGGAATTGTTGATGACCGTGGCGCCTTCCACCACTTTCAGCGGGGCAGCCTTACGGGTGCTGTCGCGTTGATCGCGGGCCGCGAGATTCTCCTCCACGCCATCGGCATCGCGCCGCGCCTGTCGTACTTCGGCTGAGGCATCGAGATAAAATTTATACGGCGTATCCGGAAAAATGTTCGAGGTAATGTCGCGCCCCTCCATCACCAGATTGCCGAACTGCACACAAGACCGCTGACGTTCCTTCATCCATTCGCGCACGAACGGCACCTGCGCCACGTGACTCACCACTGCACTGACTTCGGCGGAGCGAATTTCCTGCTCAGGAAAATAACCGTCTACCTCCAGCCAAATGCTGTCGCCGCGCCGTACTAGTTTCGCCGGCCAATCGCGGCACAAGGCTTTCACCGCTGCCGCATTGGTCACCTCTGTGCCTGCCTGCAACGCGTACCAGGCCAGCGTGCGATACATCGCGCCGGTGTCCACGTACACATACCCAAGCCGGGCAGCGATGATCTTGGAGTTCGTGCTCTTGCCACTGGCGCTGGGGCCGTCGATGGCGATCACGATGGGTTCAGGGTCATTCATGCAGCAAATAAATCTTCACCGGCCAACCCGCGTCCAGCGGCATCGCGGATTATCGCCCCCAACCCGGAAGGCGGGGCGGCGGCCAGTTTCTGGAAAAAATTGGGGAACGTTTTTTTCACGCAAGCCGGATCGCGCAGGCGCATACCCGGCACCTTTAGGCCGAGCAGGGCAAAACACATGGCCATGCGATGATCGTTGTAGGTTTCGATCTCCGCCCCGCGTAATTCCGGCGAGGGCTCGACGTGCAGCGTATCGCCTTCTTCAGTGATCCGCGCGCAGCACTTGGTCAGTTCCGTGCGCAGCGCCGCCACACGTTCGCATTCCTGCAAGCGTAATCGACCGAGATCCGTGAAGCTCGTAGGCCGGTCCTGCAAGGGTGCCAGCGTGATGGCGGTCATGATGCTGTCGCCCAGGTCCGTTCGACGCGACACCTCGCGCGGCAGAGACAGGAACCTCGTGAACTGCGCATCAATCTGCCAGCCGGTCAACGGCCAGTGCGCCACCTCCACGCCTTCGGCAAAGGTGTTCACGCCCCAAAAATAACTTCCGCTCGAGGCATCCGGTTCAATGGCAAACGTGCCGCCGGCCTTGGGGAACTCCGCGATCAGCTCCTGCGTCATCTGCACATAAGGCGCCTCATCGAGCTTCGCCTCGCCAAAACCGATCTGCCAGCCGCCGACGCCAGCAGCCAGCAGCAGGGCACTGGCGAATTGCGAACTCTCTTGCAGTCTCACCGTGCACGCCGCGGCGCGCGGGCCGGTCCCGTGAATGGTGGCGGGCAGCTTGTCGTTCGGCGTGTCCACCGTATACCCCAGCGCGCGCAGCGCCTGAAACAATTCGTCCTGCGGCCGTTCGTGCATACGATCGATGCCATGCAATTTCACCGGGCCATCTCCGAGACAAACCAGCGCCGCCAAAAACCGCGCGGCCGTGCCGGCATTGCTCACGAACAGATCCTCCGGCGTCTTGGGAATCCGGCCGCCTTGACCTTGCACGGTGATGGTACGATTGGCGGACTCCGCCGGATCCTCAGCCACCGACACGCCGAAGCCCATCGTCTGCAGTGCGCCTACCATGATTTGCGTGTCCTCACTCCACAGCGCGCCAGTCAGCGTCGTGTCTCCCTCGGCCAACGCCGCGAGAATAAGTGCGCGATTGGTTATGCTCTTGGAGCCAGGCACAGTAATGTGCGCCTGAAGAGGCCCAGGCAGAGGCGCGATCTCGATGAGGTCAGGCAGCGGCATTACTCGCGCTCCACGTCCTTCAGACCGGTAATCCATTGCTGGCGAAATTCCTGGCCTTTGGCAAAAAACGTTTCCAACGCCGTCGCCTCACGGGCGTTCAACGCGGTCTTCAACGTCGCCAGTTCAGCCTGCAGATCATCGATAGCCTGCTCAATGGCCGGCGCGTTATCCATCGCAATGTCGCGCCACATGGCGGAAGAACCGGACGCCAACCGCGTGGTATCGCGAAAGCCCGTGCCCAGAAAAGCCGCCTCACCTTCGCGCAGTTGGCCGAGCACAGCGTTGACCAGTGCGCTTGCCAGCACATGCGGCAGGTGACTGGTGCGGGCGACGATCGTATCGTGCTCGGCGGCGGGCAGCGAAATCACGTGACTGCCAAGCGCCGTCCAAAATTCGTTCACGCGCGCGACACACGCCGCATCGCTTTGGTCCGTAGACGTCACCGCGCACACAGCGTTTTCGAACAAATCCGAGCGCGCATTGGCCACGCCCGTTTGCTCGGAACCTGCCATCGGATGACTGCCCACAAACCGCGGCAACACCGGCTCCACCTCTGTCACCACCGATGCCTTCACGCTGCCGACATCCGTCACCACAGCGTCCGGCGCCAAGTACGGTTTGATAGCTTCGGCCATTGCTTTCATGCCACCCACCGGCGTGCATAAAATCACCAACTCGGCTCCGGTCACTGCTTCGGCCAAATCCAGTGTGGCGACATCCACGGCGCCGGCGGCCCGACATTCCTCCACACTCTCGGTCCGGCGCACAAGGCCAGTGACCTGCCCAGCAACGCCGCGTTGGCGGGCCGCCAAACCTATGGAGCCGCCCAGCAGGCCGACGCCAATGAGTGTGATTTTCGGAATAGTCACGGGAGAGTGATCATGCGGCGGAGTACGCCGTTCTCAAAGCGGAAAGTTATACCGCCGCCTCGCGCACCCGCTCGAGGATCACCTCTGGCAAATGTGGCTCACTGCCAATGGCTTCGGTGTACCAGACGAGCTTACCTTTCCGTTCGGTCGGGTTTCGCCATGTGACTTGATTTGCCTCCAAACGTTTTTTAACCTGTTTTTCAGTTTCTCCGAGCAGTACTGGGATATCCTCTACAGTATGAAGGCCATCGGCAATAAAGAATGGAACCATTACAATGTGACGAGCTTCAGCGTTCTCGTAACAGTCCGCAATAAGCGGCGTCTCTTCCATGAAGGCTGACTGCACGTCTGCGTACTCGCCGAGTTCTTTAATTGCCTGAACCTGCGCATCTATTGCTTTGCGGGATTTTAAATTTCTCTTTGTGCCATGACCGGCAATGATCAAGCAGATTTCCTCTGGTTTTGGCGGCTTAGGAAAAGGATATTTTTGAACGATTTCCTTGGCCCTCCCAAGCAGTACATCTGTCATGGTATTATGCGTTCCAACCGGTCGACAGTAAACAATCTCTTTGCCGTTTACCTCTGCAATACTGGGATAATTACATTCTCCCACCGGACAGTCACATTGTCCTTTGGTGCACAAACCTAGGCCAAATGGGATTTGTTCCTCGGTAAATTGTCCTTCACTGATTGTGATCGGGGCAGCAAAAACACGTTTTGAACTCAACTCCGTGAGTGCATCAGAAATATAAGGCTCCTCTAATTTGAATGCGCACGCAACCTCAGCAAAGAGCTTTCTTGAGTTCAATTCCTCCGTCAGACGTCGAGTTGGCTCGCTAGACTGGGAATTCACAGTACTCCCATGTGCAATCAAAAGGAGCGCATCATCGGAGAAATCTGTTGTCATCAGATTAAGTCTATCACACGTGAGTTAGGAACCAAAAGCCCTACTGTAAAGACCTTTGAAATCTGAGGCGGTTATATCTCGCGGGTTAAAGCTTGCCGTCCATTGGGCGGCCGCTTCCTCAGAAAGCAAATCGATCTTGGTGGAATCTACGCCGCAATCCTTCAAATCTCGAGGCATTCCGGCAGCATCCATAAAGTCTTCCAGTAAGCTGGCCAGCGATTCATGAGCCGGAACTCCGTTGATCGAAGCAGCAGTCGTCCCCGTCACCAATTCAGCATAAGCCCTAGCGATATCTTCATCCTCTCCGTTAAACCGTACCACATGCGGCAACATCAACCCGACTGCCTGCCCGTGGATCACATCAAAATGTGCCGTTAGTGGATTGGCCGCCGAATGCGCCGCACCAAGCATACTATGCTCAATGGCCGTACCGGCAAAGGCCGCACCCAACAGCATCAAGCCGCGAGCCTCTAGGTCGTTCGGCTTGGTCAAAACCGCTGGCAAACTTTGGCTTAGCAAGCCGAACGCCACCCGCGAATATTGCTGGGAGGTCTCGTTGCGCTTACGCGTAACGGCGGATTCCACCGCATGTGCCACCGCATCAATGCCCGTGCAGGCTGTGACGCGAGCGGGCTGAGAAAGGGTCAGTTCCGGGTCCAGAATCGCCACCTTGGCCATCGCCTTGGGATCACCGCAGGCCATCTTGGCGTGCGTGACCGCATCGGAAATCAGCGCAAAACTCTGGCACTCACTGCCCGTCCCGGCGGTGGTGGGAATTGCAATGAGCGGCAGCATCGGCTTGGACGCCTTGCCCACACCCCAGTAATCCTTCATCTCGCCGCCATTGGTGAGCAGGAAATTGCATCCCTTGGCGGTGTCCATCGAGCTACCGCCACCTAAGCCGACAATGAAATCAATGCCCTCGCGCCGGGCCAGTTCCACACAGTCGGCCACGCATTCGGTGGTGGGATTTTCCTTGGCCTGATCGTAGATGACCACGGGTAATTCCGCCGCCGCCAAGCTGGCCTGCGCGCGGCCCACATGACCCACAGAACGAATGCCCGGATCCGTGACCAGCAACACCTTGCCGGCCCCGTATTCTCTGGCCATTTCCCCAAGCCGGTTGAGCGTGCCACTGCCAAACACCAGACGCAGATGCAGCTGGGCATCGAAGCTGGTTTGGTCGGCGAGTTCGGCTGGGTGGCTCATCGGTGGATCGGACGCCGGAGATCGAGGTGGTGTTCAATCAGGCCGCCATGCCAATGGAGCGTCGTTTGTAGAGGAACTCAAACATGTTGCCTTCATGCGGCTGATCCCATGAAATTTTCATAGTGGAAATTGGCCCAAGATTCAGACGTTCAATCAGCGGGGAGGCGAGCAGGTCCGCTTGAAACGCTTCGTCCTTGGTGATGGCGGTGACGACCAAGGATTCGCCCATTTGATTGAGCATATCCGCCTGCGGCACTTCCACCACGCTCGCGTACGGACACAGAAATTCGCGGTTGGATAAGGGGTGCTCGAAGGATTCGCAATACACAATGGTCGGCCGTAGATAGGTGCCCCCATCGGTGACCACTTTGCGGTCGCCCTCGCGATACTTGGCGGTCATCTCCTCGCAACC
>DPAW01000126.1:0-149 GCA_003517285.1 Verrucomicrobiales bacterium | reverse complement strand
AGCTTGGCCTCGGGATCGTCCACGGTGGTGGGTTTCACTGGACCGAGCTTCTGGCCCAGTGCATCGGCAATCTCCCGACCATACTTGGGCACCACCACGGCGGAAGCGTTCACGCAGGAACGCCCACCGTTATCGGCGATGGAGCCGGC
>DPAW01000237.1 GCA_003517285.1 Verrucomicrobiales bacterium | reverse complement strand
TCGGTGAGATACTCGCCCTTTTCGGGGTTCACCAGATTCGGATACCTGTACGGACTATGATAGCCACCACCGCTTGGACTACCCCATTCGCGCCCGGCAATGTTGACATCAAACCCCTGCGTGGTCGGATCCTTGCCCAAGTGCCATTTGCCCATCGTAGCAGTGACGTACCCGGCCTTCTGCAATACCTCGGCAATGGTCTCGAAGCGATCAGCCAACACCGTGGTGTTCTTGACCGGCACCAGCTTGCGAAACTTCGACTGCCCACGATCCGAGTTACTGACCGTAAACACCCCATGCCGCGGCCCGTATAAACCGCTCATCAGGCACGCGCGACTGGGCGCACAATTCGGTGCACACGCGTAGGCGTCCATAAACACCATACCCTCCTTCGCCAACCGGTCGACATGAGGCGTCTCATAATATTTCGAGCCCATGAACGATACATCCGTCCAGCCTAGGTCATCGATGAAATAAAAAACAATGTTAGGCTTAGCCGCCTGTGCGCCGGTGCCAGCCAGCAACATGATCAACAATGCACAAATCCGCATGCCTTCTTTTGCGCCGAGCACGGGCCACGGTCAAGGTCCGAGCTTAAATATATCCGCCACATTTAAGAGACATTTCACTAGTCACCGAGACCATTGCCAAGCTGTATCACTGTAACAAAGATAGGCTAGGTTGAAATAAAACCCTGCCGCCAAGCACCTCACAGAAAAGACTTACTCCAACGTATTCGCCTGACATTCGAAGTCGGTTCGCTATAATCAAACCATGCGTGAACCGCAAACTAGGATGCCAAATAGCCGGCAATTTCTAACGCAGGTAGGCAAGGCATGAAAGCGCTGATGGTTTCGGCAATGGGGCTGGCGGAAGCATGCCCTGAGGGGCAACACCTGACGCACCTCGCCCTTGGACTCTAAAATTCCATAGAACTTTTATACCTGGACTAGCCCTCTCACCGCGTGAACCAGTCGACGAATCAATACATCGAGCCCTTCGACGTCATCATTATTGGCGCCGGTGGCGCGGGCTTGATGTGCGCGCGGACGGCCGGTTTGCGGGATCGCTCCGTGCTTGTGCTCGAGCACAACCATCGAATCGGGAAAAAAATTCTCATCTCCGGCGGCGGTCGCTGCAATTTCACCAATCTCCATGCCGGCCCGGAAAATTATCTCTCCGACAACCCACACTTCTGCCGATCCGCCCTTTCGCGTTACCCCGCCAGTCAATTCATCGAGCTGGTGCAGCAGCACAACATCGCGTATTATGAGAAAACTCTGGGCCAGCTCTTCTGCCGTACTTCCTCGCGGGAGATCGTGGATCTTCTCCACACCGAATGCCGTGAGGCCGGTGTGCAGTTGAACACGGAATGCACCATCGAACGCATTGAACGCACCGACCGTTTTCGCCTGCAAACCAACCGAGGCCCGGTGGAATGTGAGTCATTGATTGTCGCCACCGGTGCGCTGTCGTTTCCCAAGCTGGGCGCCACCGATTTCGGCTACCGCATCGCCGAGCAGTTTAATGTACCAATCATTGAGCCGCGTCCGGGCCTCGTGCCGCTGGTTCCCCTACTGGCCGATGGAGGCCCTTGGCCATTCGGCGATTTGAGCGGCAATTCACTGTATTGCATCGCCAGCGCCGGCGGACAGTCGTTTCGGGAGAACCTCCTGTTCACCCACCACGGACTAAGCGGCCCGGCGATTCTGCAGGTGTCCAACTACTGCGCCCCAGGCGAATCGTTCAAGCTAAACCTGTTGCCGGAACAATCGCCGAAAGCGCTCCTCGAAGACGCCCGCACCCAGCGTCTGGATGCCGCCCGATGGCTGGAGGCGTGGTTTTCCAAGCGCGTTGCGTCCGCTCTAGGGGAGCAATTCGCTCCCGCTAAGCCGCTCTCGCAATTGAAGCAAAGCGAACGCGATCAGCTCGTGGAGCACCTCTGCGACTGGGCCCTGATAGCCGCCGATACCGGCGGCTATGCCAAGGCGGAAGTGACCGTGGGGGGTGTGGACACCTCAGCACTCTCCTCCAAGACGATGGAATGCCGTACCGTGCCCGGGCTGTATTTCATTGGCGAAGTCGTCGATGTCACCGGATGGTTAGGCGGCTACAATTTCCAATGGGCCTGGGCCAGCGGCCACGCGGCCGGCGAAGTTATTTAGCCGGATAATCCTCGCCGCGATCACTGGCCTCCAACGAGGCCCGCCAAGTCTTCAATTCCCGTGTCATCCGCGCTACCACCTCTGGATGTTGTGCAGCTACATCCGTTTTCTCACTAGGATCATTCACTAGATCGAACAGCTTCAACGTGGGCAACTTGTCCACCTGTTTACCACCTGCCCGTCCCCATAATTTGAAACGGTCTCCGATTAGAGCCACCTGCCCGGCTGACTGGAACCCAATTGACTGTCCTCGATTTTTCATTGACCCATTAAATAATGGTCGCAAACTAATTCCATCCAATGGCCGATCCCCCACCGGTTTAGCACCGATTAAATCCAGAATGGTGGGCAGATAATCACTGGTCACCGCGGGCATGGTTGTATTACCCGGCCGAATCTTACCGGGCCATTCGATCAGGCCCGGCACTCTAATACCACCCTCCAATAAATCCCTTTTCCGACCATTCAAGTGACCTGCACTCCCTGGGGCACTGCCTGCCTTTCCTTCTGGGCCATTGTCGCTACAAAAGGTAACCAGTGTGTTATTAGCTATCCCCATAGCACGCAGTTCAGTACGCAAACGGCCTACCTGTTCATCCATCGCGGTGATGCAGCCTCGGTAATGTTGGGTATACTTATCTTCATCGGCATACATACGGGCATATTCAGGCCCAGCCACCACTGGAAGGTGTGGGGTATGAAACCAAACGATAGTAAAGAATGGCTGTTCTTTCTGCGCTGCACTGCGCATGAAAGGAATCGCTCGATCTAGGATTACCCGCGAATTAGCGCCGCCGAGATTCTTTGTCACACGCCGACCTTTTTCATCCCAGTAAGCCGTTCCGTAAGGCACGGTTTCATTGGATAAATCCCACCACGTGCGCCGAGCATCAACCTTAGGCTTATCCATTGGATTCCATGTGGGCACTTTGGATTCAGTTGAGAAACACACATCAAACCCATTGGCTTGCGGTGGAGAAAAATGCTTCTTTCCTTGTGGCCCACCTCGGTTGGCATCCTTATCGGTTTTTGTGAGGGTTCCTAAATGCCATTTACCGAAATGACCGGTGGTATAGCCGTGTCTTTTTAAGAGCTCAGCCAAGGTCAATTCCTCCGGCTTCATATGCCCGGTATTGGCAAAGTAAATACCGTAACGAAACGGATGCCGACCGGTGATACAACTTCCACGCGTAGGGCTGCAAACAGGGGCAGCGGCGTAGAACCGCTCGAATCGAAGGCTGGCCTTAGCCATCGCGTCCAAATGCGGCGTGTGAATATCCTCCCCTCCGTTAAACCCCACATCGCCCCATCCCAAATCATCGCACATCACCAGCACGATGTTGGGGCGTTCAGCTGCTTGAACAATGTAACCAGACCAGAGTATTAAGGCCGCCTTGGCAAGAATTCGCATACGAGGAAAATACCCTCGTTTAGATTGCTGGTCACGCTGCTACCGCCATAGCACTTCAAAAAATATTAACAAATTATGGATCCCAACGCATCTGCCTTAAAACAAAAGGATCGCTCACCTGCCGTACCGCCCCGTCTACAGTGCCTACGGCGATCGCTTGCCCATCAAAAAACTCCAAAAACTCAAGCGCATCCTCCAACCCGCCTGAGCCATTCCAACCCAAATCAGTTTCAAATATCATCACGGTATTCGGATTCACTTCAGCTTCCTTTTTTCCGCTCAAGGCTTTATTGAACGCGTAAGAGCTAACCTTTATACCTTCATCAACCTGAGACATTGCAAAGGGATCTTGCGGCGAAGCGAATACTTTAAGAGTTCCTACTTCCTTAAAAATCGAATCACACCACTTATCAGAATCAGGCAGGTTACCATCATTATCCAAAGCAGTGAAAATCATGGTTTTAGTTAGTTGCCCAGCGTTATAAGTAGACTTAAGGGCGTTAGCTTTTGCTTTTGCTCTCGCCAAAGCAGGCAGCAACATGGAAGCAGCTATCCCGCTACCACCCGCGAGCAACAAGGGAACCGTTGCCCCGATAGGGTCACCCGTGCTTTGACTTTTCATCACCATTCCTTCAGCTGTCACCTGCATCACGGTTAACTGCCCAGAAGCCTTGGAGCCATCCACATCCATGAACTTTTTCGCTAAATCTAAAACCTGCTTGGCTTGAGGATCAGGATCATTGGCTGCCTGCATTTCGGCCATGGCTAAGCCAAACTTGTTAAGCTTACTGTATTCCTTGCCTAACCGGCTGCTCATGAAGTGTAACTGGTTGCCCTGCAGATTAAGCCCATTGGCTAATCGCTTAAATTCCTCAGTGCCGGCCAGCCCTTCGCTTTTGCCTGATTGCACAGCAAGGATATCCTTTGCGAGTTTCTGGCTACTAGTCAGCACAATGTAATCACCCGCTTGCATTAAGGTCGGCGTTAGATCAATTGGGACGGGCAATTCTTCCGGAGGGGTGAGCGTGTGCATCGTGATCCCGTTTTCAACTGATTGCTTCAGCATCGGAGCCATTTCAGGGTTCTGCATTAATTGACTGATCATGGTCATCAACTGCTGATCTTTCACCTTCAACACCAACGCCAGACCAGGCTCAGAGAAAGTCAACTGCAGGCCTTGGAGTGCATCTGGAGGTAGAGGCAACGGAACTGGTATTTGATTTTGCTCATTGAGAGTAACGAAGAAACCCAGTTCGCCACCGGTTGAACGTAAGAGATCCTCAAACTTTATCGCCTGATTCATCTGAGCCAGCCCCTTGGCCATCTCCGCTACAGCTTCAGGCGGGGCTGTGTCGGTGATGAATTTGCGCATCCAGTCAAAGGCAGCTACTGCGTCCAGATCAGCCTGAACTGAAAGTACTGTATCGGTCGGCAACATTTTGAGAATTTGCTGCTCGTGGGGTTGTGCTCCCATCACCTTCCAAATCAAACCGTCTTTACGTTCCGGATAATGGTGAACAACCATGCTGTTGCGGTGAAAATCTTTTTCCGCCTCAAAACTGCTCATACCCATTCCACTAATATCACGAATACCGCTTTGCTCGAAGAAGGTGCGAACCATATCCATGCCAGCCGTTGCCATTTGTTGCTCTTCCTCACCAAGCTCCTGGCCGGCGGCGTCTACCAGCCCTCCCATTGTCTCCATGAAGTTGTCCATCTTGGACATCAACTGTTCGCTGCTTAGGTAAAGATAGAAAGTACCTCCCTGGTCAAGATGCTGGTTCACGGCCCAGAAACTATTTTGGGTCGCTGCCTGTTGCTGGCCAACTGGAGTAGATACCGAAGGAGTAGGTAGAGGTGGCGATTCTACTGGGGTAGGCTTCACCGATGCAGTTGGAGGAGTGGTGATTGAGGCACTCTCCTCCTCTGTCGTTGTGGTTTCTCCGCCACAGCCAAGCAAGCTGAGCAGAAGTGGAAATACAAAAAGATCACTATATTTTTTCATGGCAATATCCGAAGCGCGAAGGGGTAGTGCCACCCTGCGGGAAACTCAGAACTCGGGCAACTATAAAATGTGCGTCAATATGGCTTAAGGCGTCCACTTGAGCCGGGGCGCCTCCTGTGGACCAATTTGTTCCACATGCCCATCAGCAAAGACCGTGGTGACCTTGAAATCTGCATCCGGAAAAAACTCTTCTTTACCGGCGGCCCCATTCCAATCCAACCCTCCATCATAGATAAGCACGGTATTGGCCGGATCCTTAATATCCTCTATTTTCACTCCGCTGAGGTTTCGATTAAACAGCCAAATACAAACTTTTTCATCTGGCGACTCCTTAGTCTGTTCAAAAATGGGATCGGAGAACATGCTGGGTTCAATATCGTACTTTATTAGTTCATCACACCAAGTTTCAGCTTTTGGCAATTGCCCTTGATCCGCGTTATACTCAAAAAAACTAATGCCTAGCTGTTTGGCATTATTCATCTTCACAGCTTCCTGAGCCGAATCACTTGCAGGGGAGATGGCCGGCAACACCATGCCCGCCATACTCATCCCGAACCCAGCTAAAGGAACTGCTGCGGCGCCCATCATCGCCATTGTATCATAGCCCATTCCCGTTGTGTGAGATTGAATCATCATTCCATCAGACTCCATCTTACCAATGGTGATCGAGGCGGAAACTCCCATCGTCATAATTTTGAGCACCATTTTTTCTACCGGCGGCGGCATATCATTACCAAGGCCGCTGGAAAGCATTTGCTTCATCACCTGTTCGTACATCT
>DPAW01000119.1 GCA_003517285.1 Verrucomicrobiales bacterium | reverse complement strand
TCCTTGGGTGCTGGGATGAAGGAATTGGAATGGAGCGTGAAGACTGCGGATGCAAATTCATTACTGAGGAAGACGCGGAAAATGGACATGCTGCCTTCGAATGGACGCGGTCGGAAATTACGGAGTCGAATAGGAAGTTCCTCTCTGAACTCTACTTTGGCCAGAGGATAACGGATACAAATGCAGGTTCGCTGCTGTTGGTCCACGGCAGCCCGCGGAGCACCGGTGAGTACCTTATGGAATCTACGCATGACCTTATTTTGTTCGAGCGTGCGGCAGCGGGTGACTGCGATATACTAATCTGTGGGCATACACACGTACCGTTTGTGCGCCAGATTGAGGGAACAATGCGCGTGACAGCTGAACAGGGCGTAAAAGATGCCATTCAGAAAGATCTGGGCATGATAAAGGGTGCTGCGCCACGAGAGGTTCAACTAAAACCAAAACTTCTCATTAATGCCGGCAGTGTCGGCGAACCACGGCACGGCGGAATAGAGGCTACTTACGTAATCTTTAATACCGAAACTCAAGCGGTGGAGATTCGTGAAGTGCCTTACGATGTGAAAGCAACAGTTAAGGCTCTTAAGAAATCCGGACTACCGGAGTCCTTCGCCGCCCGCCTTGAACAAGGTGAGGAACTCGCGGGAAAGAACAAGGACATTACCTGCGCCTGCTAAACCCTCATGTTGTTTATTGTTGCGGGCGATCTCAATGATCGGATTTGTATATTGCGCCATAACGGCAGAGGGTCACTTCGAAAAACACCCCGAAGAACCCGACTTTCCTACATCAACATTTTAAGCAGACCGGTTTCCGCCTTGTCCGTTTAGGATATGCAATACAACGGCTTAAGGCCTAAAAAACGAAACCGAGGCTGAACTTGAAGACGTCGCCATTGCCGTGATCCATCACGCCTTGGCGATCGTGGAAATCGTGTTTCCACTCAATCCGAAAGTGCGCCGTGTCGTTGATGTTCCAGTACAGCGCCGGGCCGGCTAAGAGCGTTTCCGAGCCATTATCCTCGTAGTGAAAATCCGTCTCCCACATGAGCGCCGCGTTTGTGCCCCACGCATTGAAGTTGTAGCCGAGATCGAGCGTAGACCATGATTCGAAGGGTTCGTTGCCGTGATACACCCAACCGCTGGTGCTAACGTGCACGTGAAATTTAGCGGTCTCGTATTCGTACCCCAAGCCGAGACCGTTGCCCCATTCGTTGTCGTAAATCTCATAATCATCCGTACCAGAAAACGGCAGGCGCAACATCGGTTTGAAGGTCCACGACCCGCTTTTGCCGTCGAGATTGAAATATTTTTTCAACGGCAACGCCAGTGTGGCATCGCCGATGCCATTGTCGTGCTCAATGCGCTTCCCTCCTGAGCCATCAGGCATCTCCCGCCGGGCATCGAGCACATAGGGTAGCTTGGCCGTAAGGCGGATAGATTTGTCCCAAGTGTAAACGGATTGGAAATGTAGCAGGTGCACATCCTCGGTGTAACCCGGATGCAGGGCGCGGCTGCCAAGCAACAGATCGCTCTCGTGTCGGTACTCTTCGATGAACTGATATCCCCAGCCGTCATCCCAGCGGGGCATCATGTTCATGATCGGTTCATCAGCCGATAGAGAAGCCATCAGGAACCATACCGACGACGCCATCAATATGGTACGCCTCATTCAGCCACCTTTAGAAAGGGGTAGGATTTCAATTCATCCTTTTGCATTGAAAACCATTCCACGGCCACGTAACCAGCATTATCGATCTCCTGTTCAATCCGGGTCCAGTTGGGACTAGTGCCATCCTTGAGTGCCACAGTAAGCAGTTGATTGTTACAGTCCATTTCGATACCCCGCTTAAAACGGTCACGATCCACGAAATCCAATTTACTGAGCTTCACACGGATACCGATCGCACACGAGGGGCATGTCATGCCTTTCACATACAACAGGGCTGCCTGCTTCTGAACCTGCAGTTTGCCAATTGCCACCTTAGCACGGACATCGCGGCTTACTTCAGGTACGCCATCCGCAGCGTTCACAAAACCGATTTGAACCCCAAAAAACGAGGTCATAATTATTACTGTTATTCTACTTAAAATTTTCATCTAAAAACCCTTCAAAACTTAATTACAATAAATACCAAGACACAATTGTGCCTTTATTCGAACGTGGAACGGAACCTTTTGAGGCTCCCTTAAAGAAGATTTGATGGAGAACGCCCGAGAAGTGCGCTTCGATTTTTGAAATGCCAAGATGCTAGATCTGGAGGGGCACGTTCAGCAATGAGTCTCGTGGTCTTTGAAGAGTCAGAAGCTAAATAGACCCATGAACTCTCAAAATTTGATGAAATCTTCTCGGAAGACAGTAATCTTCCTGATGCAAAAGTAAGAATGCCTTCCACCTCGATGAAGCAAATTCCACAATCGCGTAATGGATCATGATTTTGCGGATATTCATCCACTTCCGCACAACATGCATCTGATCCAGTATTTGGAACAACCGCTACAAGAAGGCTGTGATTAGTTGCTAAAAACCAAGCAACCAAAATCAAGCCAGCTATAAAATTCGATGCAAACCGCACGTCTCAAAACTAGCGTGGAACCAGTACTTGTCAACTCCGAGCTTTTTTCGCCAAGAACCTGGTGACTTTATTTATCTAAATCGTTATTTCGAATAGCCGCGAGCTTGGCCGTCATTTGCTTGCGGAAACGGTCGAGTGTTGGAGCATGAGCCGGCTTTCCGACAAGATTTGTGTATTGGTGCGGATCGGTTTTGATGTGGAACAACTCCATCCCGTTCTGTCCCTGTTCGCCGTACTGGATGAATGCCCAGTCATCCTCCCGCAATAAAAAGCCCTTCCTCATCGGGGCCACGGAGAAGGCAGCCTTTCGAACAGTGTGATTAGGGTCATCGAGCATACGGGATATATCTTTGCCCTGTAGACGTGGTTGAGCAGGCAACCCACAAAGAGCGGATAGTGTCGGGTAAAGATCGAGTAGTTCGGTGAGCGAGTGGCACACAGCCGGTTGCTTACCCGGCACACTAATGATCAACGGCACCTGCGAAGATTCATCGAGCAAACTAACCTTCGCCCAGAAATCATGTTCGCCCAAGTGAAAGCCGTGGTCGCTCGTAAAAATCACGATGGTGTTGTCTTCCTGCCCGGACGCCGTCAGTGCCGCCATCACCTTACCCACCTGCGCGTCCACAAACGCAACCGACGCGTAATAGCCGCCGACCGCCTTTTTCTGTTTCCGGATATCCATCTTCATGTTCAGGCTAGTGCAATAGTTGATGCCCGGCTTCGGAATATCATCCCAATCGCCCTCGATCTTGGGAGGTAGTTTCATTTTGGAGTACGGCAGAAACGGTTCGTAATATTTCTTCGGCGCTACAAACGGTACGTGCGGACGCACAAAACCGACCCCAAGAAAAAATGGTTTCTCCTGCTTGGAAAATTTACCGATCAACTCCGCCACCTTCACCGCCGTCTTGCCATCCGAATGCACAAGATCATCGCCCTCGGCTTCCACCACTACAAACGTGTTGCCGCCCACCACTGGCCGTTTTCCATCCGGATTGCCCTGCAACGTCTCACCCTTGCCCGGCGCACGCCATTCCGGGCCTGGGCTATTGTAGCGTTCATTCCAGGACGCCGCGTCATCGGCGCCGTGCCCACCCTGCTCGATGCCGCCGGGCACACCCATATGATATATCTTACTCACCCGCGCGGCGTGATAGCCATGGTTCATGAAATACTGACTCCACGTGGCGCGATCACCGATCTGCGGCCGCGGATTCTTGTAACCCAACACCCCCGTGGCATGCGGATAATATCCGCTCATGAACGACGCGCGCGAAGGACCGCAGTAGGTGCCCTGACAATACGCCCGCGTAAAGCGCGTACCCTTCGCCGCCAACGCGTCGATATTCGGCGTACGACACACCGTGTTGCCATAGCACGACAAGGCCGTGGACGTGAGATCATCAGAAATGATGAAGAGGACGTTGTATTGTTTCGCCGCCCAGAGGGAATTCACACTCAAGGCGAACAGAAAAAGGTAAATGAGTTTTTTCATAAAATTATTTTGGCGATTGGGCGCGGTACAGGAATGAATCAGAGGTGAGCAGGGAAATCACCAGCGCTTTCATGCTGCCTTCGGATTGTTGATAGGCCGCATGGGCGTCCTGCAAGGTCTTGGCGTCGCCGAGTGTCTCATTTCGACCAGTGAAATACCGAAATACATAACGGACAAACACCTGCTCACAATGTTCCGCCGCAGCCAGTCGTTCGATGAGCTGGAAAGGCGTTTTCAATGGTCCATCCAGACTGGGGATGCCGGTGTTCACTAGCTTGCTTGTGGTATCCACCGGCTTGCCCATTTCAGTAAACCGCAACCGGCCGTAATGATCGTATTGCTCGAACGGCAGACCAAGCGGATTCATTTTGCTGTGGCACTTATAGCAGGATTCCTCACGCGTCACGTGCATGCGTTCGCGCAGGGTCATCGTCGGCTCGTCGGGCAGCTTGGCGTCGACGTTGATGGGGATATCCGGCACCGTGCCGCCGAGGAGCTTGTAGCGTATCCAGTGGCCGCGCCGGATGGGGTCATTATCAAAATTACCCGAGTGCGCCACGAGCCAAGCCGGATGCGTGAGCACGCCCATGCGCTGATCCTTGGAGAACTGCACGGGATTAACCACCGGCTTCCAATCCGGCGGTAGGTTATACACCAATGGATTGCCATGATCGCGATGACTATTCACGTAAACGAAATACTCGCGCGTAGTGAGCAGCATGCGGAACACCTGTCGATCCTGCTTGAGCGTGTGCAATATAAGCTGGTCAAGATCGTACACCAACGCCGGTGCCCAATGCTTGTGACCAGGCGTGGAGTCCTTGAAGACATCCGGCGCTTTTTCGTAGTCAAAATATTCCTGAAAGAACTGCAGCAACCGCCGGCGGGCGTCCGGGCGCTTTTCGTCATCCAGCAACCGCTTCGCCTCGGTCGCCATGATGGCGCGGATGGATTGCTTCCCATCACGGAATGCCGCCAGCATGCGGGTATCCGGGGGCAGATCGGTAAGCGCAAAGGCCAACGCGGCGGCGGCTTCTGTGCGCGACAACGGTACCAGTCCGTTGGTTTCCGGCTCAGTGGCAACTGCCTCAAAGCGGAACAAGGTTTCTGGCTGCAAAATGATTGCCGCAAATGCCGCCTGCAAACCACGCGGCAACCCGAGTTCAGCATCCACCTTTTTCACCAGCGCCATCAATGAAGCCAGCTCAGCCTCAGTAGGCTCGCGCCGTAGCACGGTTTGGTAACGCTGCCGTACAGCGGCCGTGTTGGCTTCATCAATTGGCACACCCTTCCTGCGTTCTTCCACAATTTTTTTGCGGGCATTGCGCGCTTCCTGCAGCGATTGCACCAGCGCCAGTTCGGTGATCTGCTCAGCCATAAGCGAGTTAAACGCGTACTTGCCCTTAAAATCGCGGAAGTTGCCGTGCGGTTTCTCAAAGGCAAATGGATTGGACACCATCCGCGCGCCGCGCAACAGATTGGCCAATGCCTTGGGCGAGATGCGCCAAAGCCGCGCGGCGGCATCCACCGTGCGGCGTTTTTCAGTAGGCGAAAACAACAGCTCATGCGGCACAAGATTACCGTAGCCTTCCTTGTCGCGTTTATCCTCCACCGCTCGCCCGGCCTGAGTTAGCATGCCACCGATCCAATCCTGCACCGCGCGCGCTTTGGCCTTGGTGGGAAATTTCTCCGCGCTGTCCGACGGCATTTCGCCAAACGCCATCGCCTCCAGCATGCGTGCCCACAGCTTGGCTTCTTCGCGATTGCGCGGCGTGGACTTAAGCTGATCGACACGAATCTTTCCCTTCTGCTTATCCGGGCCATGGCACGACACACAGTAGGTCTTCAGAAACGGCTGTACCGTCCGGGAAAATGTTTCGTCCGCACGCAATCCGCCGGCGAGGACAATCAACACGATGATGTTCAGCCACGGTTTCATTTCTTATTCTGCGCTTTCGCTTCCGCTTCCATACGGGCGATGATTTCGTTGCGAGACCGTGTCACGCGTTCGCCCTGACGCAGCACCAAACGCATGCCGACGTGCGGGGTGCCGGCACCGGTGAAGGCATTGCGAAAGGCGACGTGCAGATATTCTGGGCGACTACACCAAGAGCCGCCGCGCGATATGCGCAGCCGGGAGCTGCGTGTGCTGGGCAATGTTTGATCATTCGGATCGGTACCGCTCAGGAGTTCTTTCGTGTAAAAATTGCTACACAATTCCGCGAGGTTGCCGTGCATATCGTGGATACCCCACGCATTGGGGCGGTAATTACCAATGGGTGACAGCGCGCGGCCATAGCCGTCATTGGCCTCGCGATGGGCGTAAATATAATGGACCGGATCGCGGTCGTTAAAGAGGCACACATCGGCGAAGTTCGCATACTGACCGAGATCCTTCACCGGTGCAGGCAGGCCGGTGGTCTTGCCGCCCGCGCGCGCAGCCAGTTCCCATTCAGCTTCAGTCGGGTAATCGTAGGTCCACCCTTCGTACTGCAGGTCAACCTTGGCTAGGTACCCCTGCCATTTGTCCAGCTGCTCCGTGGCGGCATCAATGCTGCCTATGCCCGCCGGACGAAAAAATTGATACCGGCGCCGGTTGAAGGTCTCGTCCTCCGCGCGTGCCAACGGACCGGTGCCGATGCTTTGGCCGCCGCTGTTAAACAAACCGCTCTCGCGACCGAGCACCTCGTATTTGCCAATCCAAAATCCTTTGGTGATGG
>DPAW01000209.1:6118-9131 GCA_003517285.1 Verrucomicrobiales bacterium | reverse complement strand
AAATTGTGGCAAAGGGCAGAAGTCACCAAGAACCCAAACATCAAAATCGCGAGCAAAATTGGATCTTCCATATTTACTCCTCCTCTTTTATTTGTTTTTTTTCAATTTGGGTCAGCTTGTGCACGGCCCATAAACCAAGAATACTTGGCACCCATATACCTACATAGGCACCGTATTCACGGTTTACAGTGAACCAGAGTAATATGCTTACACACATACTACTCAACGCACAAACCCCGTAGATGATGTCTGTTTTTTTCATTGGGCGAGGTTTCCTAAGCAGCCATCGGAAGTGCCGCATCTTTCAAAGTTAAGGCACTGCGCAATTTATTAAGGGCAGTTTTTTGAATCTGGCGTATTCTCTCTCGGGTCAATCCGTAATCTTTGGCGATTTCTCCGAGGGAACGATTTTTCCCCGTACCGATTCCATAACGTTGCCGCACAATGTCGCATTCTCTCTCATCGAGTATATCCATTGCTTTTTCAATGTAGGCAAAATCATGGTCGCAAGTTGCGGCGACATCAGGAGCAGGGGAGTTTTCATCGGCTAACCTCTCATGAAGAGACCGAACTTCCTCGTTCTCATCTTCATCCAGTGAGAAAGAAGCCTTCTGGGATCTTTTCATCAATTGGATTTTCTCAAGTGTCATACCAGTAGCCTCAGCGAGTTCTTCGTCCATGGGGGGGCGCTTCAATTGGCGGTTAAGCTCAATTTCAGCTCTCCGCATTTTTTGGATGTGATCCACTAGATACACAGGAAGTCTTACTGTTCGCCCTTGATTAGCGAGAGCACGACGAATGAATTGTCTTACCCAAATGGCGCAAAGCGTTGAAAATCTGCAGCCATATTCAGGATCAAATTTTTCGGCTGCTCTGATTAGCCCTAGATTCCCCTCGGATACCAGATCCATGTACTCGAGGCCCAAATTTTGGTATTCCTTCGCAATCTTGAGAACGAGACGAAGATTTGCTTTCACAAGTTGGTTGACGGCTTCTTTATCACCAGCTTGGACACGTTTTCCCAATTCTATTTCCTGATCGTGCGAAATACGGTCCCACTCGGACATTTCACGCAGGTACCGGGTTAGATTCGTTACCTCATTCGACCTTGGTTCGTATGTTGTGCTTACTTCAAATTTTTCCGTATTTTTCATGAATAAGGGCTTTTTTTGTGAGGGGGATGGACTAGTTCCATCCCCCTCGTTAGTGGATGTTAAGTTTACTTAGTACTCGTCTTCTGCGTCCTATCTTTAGGTAGGAGGACTTTGTCTATTACGTGAATTACACCATTGGCTGTGTTGATATCGGCTTTGATTACGTTCGATTTGTTGATGAACACCTGCCCATCTTTCAGCTTGAGCTTCACCTTTTCATTGGCAACGGTCTCAACCTTGCCTGGCTCTATGTCCTTGCTCTCAACTTTTCCGGCAACTACATGGTATGTAAGTATTTTGACCAGTTTGTCTTTGTTTTCAGGCTTCAAAAGACCTTCAACCGTACCTTTTGGTAATTCCGAGAAGGCTTTATCGGTCGGTGCAAATACTGTAAATGGCCCCTTCCCCTTGAGGGTATCTATCAAGCCTGCCGCTTTCAGTGCAGCTGCGAGGGTCTTGAAGTTCCCTGCGGCGACAGCAGTATCAACGATGTCGGCAGGTTTACTCTTGCCTGATGTGGAGGTGAATTCTGTCTTTGGTTTCGGAGGTAGCATGACACGATCAATTACGTGCACTACTCCGTTGTCAAACTTCACGTCAGCTTCCCGCACCCGAGTATGATTGTTATTTAGCAAGACGTAATGGCCCCATTTCTTAACTGCGAGGTGGGCGCCATTTACAGTTTCTAACTCACCACTCCGCAGACTGCAGGAAGTACGAGCTTCTCCCAAAACGTGGAAAGTAAGAATGGACTTAAGTTGCTGCTTGTTCTCGGGCTTGAGCAGGTTTTCCACGGTGCCCTTTGGCAATCTCGCAAATGCGTGATCGTTAGGAGCGAAAACAGTGTAATTACCCTTGCTTGATAACGTCTTGGAAAGGCCTGCGGCTTTGACGGCAGTGACGAGTGTTTTGAATTGTCCGCAATCCTCAAGAGCAGACATGATGTCTTTGGCTTGAGCTGTCGCGGTCGTTAGGCCGGTCAGTGCAATTATGGTGAGTAGATTCTTCATTTCTTATTTTTTTTGGGGAGGGAGGGGGGATTACCCTTTCCCCGCTTTAGAGTTCGTTTTGCTTCTTGGGTATTAGTTTATTTAGACTTGGGAATGATTACCGTGTCTATCACGTGAATCACGCCGTTGTCTGCCATTACATCCGTAGCTACAACTTTGGCCTTGTCTACATGGACTCCCTTTTTGGATACCTTCATCTTAAAAGAAGAGCCTGAGGCAGTCTTCACCATTCCAGATTTCACATCCTTTGCCATCACCTTGCCTGGGACTACATGATACGTGAGAATGGATACTAACTTTTGCTTATTCTCTGGCTTTAGCAGGCTTTCGAGAGTTCCCTCGGGCAACTTGGCAAAAGCTTCGTCAGTAGGGGCAAAAACCGTAAAAGGGCCGTCGCTCTTCAGGGTCTCAACCAAACCAGCTGCTTTCACAGCGGCCACTAAGGTTTTGAAGGATTTATTGGAAGCAGCAACATCCACAATGTCACCCGCTTGAAGTTGAGCGGCCATCATTAGGGTGACAGTCGCGGCGAGAAGGGTTTTAAGGTTTTTCATTTACTATCTCTTGATTAGGTTTTGTTTATGTTTTAGTGCCACAATAGCTGCAGCGCCCATAAATTTACTCCTAAAAAGAGATGTGTCAACCTTTTGTGAAGAAAAAAACTCTACAAATTATAAACAGGGTATTTCCAGGAAATTTGCGGTATTATTGCGACTTGAATGTTAGATTCTCGTGCTCAACAAGTTTATCCATTGCTTTTTCGAGGCAAGCTCGCGATTCGGCAGCAACCTTGTGCAGGTATTTATGAACTTCAGCGTCCTTAGTGTTGCGGTTTTCGCAGTCCTTCAT
>DPAW01000209.1:1436-5735 GCA_003517285.1 Verrucomicrobiales bacterium | reverse complement strand
TTAATCGCGTTAGGTTGGTTCACGATTTCCCATAATTGTGAATCGCTGTATCGCCTTTGCGGCACATTCTCTCCACCTTTTTCATCGATTTGTGGTCGGTCGGCGAATCCCACAAGATGATTGGCTGCTAGTGTAAGTTCCTGAACATTGATAGGAGCTCGCAGTGGCAAGGTGGTATCAGTTGTCAAATTCCTAATGACTTTTTTGGGGCCAAAAGCATAGACCACGCAGGCTCCGATTGCTTCAGATTGCTTAATCGCTTGGTGAATAAAATCTGAGGTGTCTGGCTGAAGACTGGCAATTTGAAAGATAAGCAAATCAGGTTTGCATGCTTTGACATCCTCAGATAAGGCATTTTCAGGATTGAATTGCCCCACTAATTCTAAAGGGGCAGCATGAGAACTCACTTCTGCGCTGTTCAGTTTGGGGATTCCATATCCCAATACGGCAACTTTAATAGGCGATTGGTTGGATGGATTTCCTTTTGGTCCGCGCTTTGCCTCTCGTTCATTAAGGCGTTTTTCCAAATCGTCCACACTCAAACTGGCAATCATTCCAATGCTATCACCTTGCTCGGTGAGTTCTTTTAATAAGATCAGTTTGGTAAGATCGTTCTCAGTATACAGGCGCTGCTTTCCCTCTGTACGAACCGGTTCTACGGCGTCATAGCGGGTCTGCCACATCCGGATTGTAACGGGAGTAATCCCCGTTAAACGGGCAATTGCACCGATTTTGTATAGCTGTGGTTTCTCCGGATTCACCATAATCATAAACAATTCTTACACATAGCGCTGTGTGTGCCAACCGAACTGGTAATTAGTTAGCTTTTTTTTACGATTTCACCCACGAAAACTTTTTCGCAGGTAAATCCCAAATGTTTAAAAACAAGATTTGAGATTCTAGCTGATGATTTCGAAGATTGCCTCCACTTCCACGGCGGCGCCGGTGGGTAGAGCGGCGAAGCCGAGGGCGCTGCGGGCATGGTAGCCGTCGCCGTCCTTGCCGTAAATTTCGTGCAACAGATCGCTCGCGCCGTTGATGACGAGGTGTTGATCCGTGAATTCTGGCGCTGAGTATACGCAGCCGAGCAGCTTGATGACCCTCAGACCGTTGATCGTGCCGTGCACGTTGTGGACGGAGTTCAGTATTTTTTCCGCGCAATCTTTTGCTGCAGCGTAGCCGTCGTCGACGGACAAGCCGTTACCGAGCACGCCAGTAGCTGTGCTGGTGTGGCCGCTGGTAATGAGCAGGTTGCTGCTGCGAATGCAGAGATTCAAATAACCGGGCTCCAATTTCGTGAACGTCACGCCCAGTTCTTTCGCCTTTTCCTCGGGAGACATGCGGAGAGCGTGCCGTGCCGTGTACTACGGCGCAATGCTGAATTCAATCATGCGACTCATGATGCATGGTGTGCATCATTTGCAGTTACTTGTCCGCGTTAAACTTCGGCGGCAACACCCGCAGCGCAGCCGGCACCGTCTGCATCACGGCCAAAAGAATAAGAATCAGGCGAACCAGTTCAGTCAGTTTGGCTAGCCTGCCGGTAGGGTCCAACTATTTCGCCAAGCTGTAGCAGCGGATTTCGCGGTCGTTGCGGAGGTACACACTACGATTGGCGAAGGCGGGGTGCGACCAGACGAGGGTGCGTTGGCCGACGCGATGGGTCGGCTCAATGAGCTTCGCACGGCTGATCTCCTCGTAACCCTTGGGGCTGAGTCGTGCGATGATTAGCTCGCCAAAATCGTTCGCGAGAAAATATCGGTTACCTTGCCGGACAGTAAACACATTGGCCCAACTCGCCGGCCGTTCGCCGGCGGCTGGTGCGAAGGAGCTCCAGACGCGTTCTCCATCGGCCAGACGCGCGCAGATGAAGTTGCCGCCATTTCCGCAGGCGTAGAGATGGCCGTCGGCTAGAAACGCGGTGTTATGCACGCCACCCGCGCCCCGCCGTGTGTTGCCGCGCCAGGCAATTTGGGCGGATTGACCGTCCGCCGCCACCTCGATGCAGGCGGAGACGCGGTTGAAACTCATGACGAACAACCGGTTGCCCGCGGCTACTGGCTGGCCGATGGACATACCGAAGGTTGGTCGCAATGGCACGCTCCAGTACACCTTGCCGGTTTGTGGGTTCAGCGCCTCCACCGCGTCGCTGTGCCAGATGATCAACTGCCGTAGACCGCCGAAGATGTGGATGACCGGTGGACAATACCCCGGTTGCCGGCTCGTGAGCGCGCGCCATATTTCCTTGCCTGTGCGTTTGTCGAACGCCACGCACGTGGTGCCCGCGCCGCCCACCACACAGATCAACCGGTCGCCATCCACCAACGGATGCGCCGCCGTACCCCACTCGGGGATTTTCAGATTGTACGCTTTCTTGAAATCCTTTTGCCACACGATTGCGCCATCCTTGGCCGCGAAACAAAACAGATGTCCTTCTGCCCCGAGCGCGTACACACGGTCGCCATCCACCGTGGGCGTGGCTCGCGGGCCAATGGCGTAGGTGGCCACGGTGGTGTACGGACAATTCCATTGTTGCGTCCAGAGCACGCGTCCAGTCACCTCATCGAGGCACTGCAGGCGTTCCTGACCGGGTAAGAATTTGCGCAGAAAATTTTCATTCCGCGGCGGCGGTCCCTCATGCAACACCTTGGCCTTGGCCGGATCAATCAGCTCGGCAATACGGTCCATGACAAACACGCGCCCTTGCGCTACCGCTGGCCCGGAATATCCGCCGCCCAACGGCGCGCGCCATCGCAGCTTCGGGCCCTCCTTGGGGAAAGCATCGAGAATCCCGTCCTCTTGCCACACCGCATCCCGTCCGGGCCCCAGCCACTGCGGCCAATCGGCAGCTGAAAGTGTCCCGCTCAATATCAGAATAAATAAAAGCACCTGCACATCCCCAGTGTGCCCGGCACAAGGGGTAGGCCAAGCTTCATTTTAATTCAGCGAACGGGATGTCTCTTCTGAGCTTCCCTAGAACAACGGCAGGGGATTTCCGTCGCAGAGCTGGAAGGGGCGGTCGAGTTGATCGTGCAGTTCGGTGCGCGGATCAATGCCCATGGCGCGAAAGGCGGTGGCGTGGATGTCCGCCGGAGAACAGGCGCCGGCCGCGGGCTCAGTGCCCTTCTTGTTGCTGGCACCATATACCTGACCACCCTGGATGCCGCCGCCGGCGTAGGCCAGCGAGTAGACATTCGGATAATGATCGCGGCCGCCGTTGCCGTTCACCTTGGGCGTACGGCCGAAGTCGGTGAGGAATATCACCAGGGTTTCCTCCAACATACCGCGCATCTCCAAGTCGGTGAGCAGGGCGGATACGGATCGGTCAAAGACGGGCAGGAGCCGGTCTTTCATTTTTGGAAAATGATTGCGGTGCGTATCCCAGTTGTCTCCGCTACCGCCAGCGAGGTCGCTGGCGGAAAGGAGGGTTTGCACGACGGGCACACCAGCCTCAACCAGACGTCGGGCAAGCAGGAGGGATTGGCCGCCCATGTGGTCGCCGTACATGTGGCGGATTTTGGGATCCTCCTTCTCCAGATCGTAGGCATCGCGCACGGGCGACCCGAGCAGCATGTCGGCGGCCATGCGGGAATAATGATCGAGCTGCTCGTAGGCCGTCTCTTCACTGCGCGCGTTGTCCAATTGGGTGAGCAAGGTTCGGCGGTCGGCGATGCGGTTCTTGTCGAGGTTCAGCTTCAGGTTCAGCTCGCGGTCGGTGTAGCGGTTAACGCCACGCCACGGTTCGCCGGCCGGCGTGCGCACGAGGATGGGATCGTACTGGGAGCCGAGCCAACCACCGTGTTCGCCAGATTGCTGGCCGCCGTTGTCGAACATCGAGTACGGCATGCGGATGGCTCTAGGGGTGCCGGCGGCCGGGTTGTGGAAATAGGACATCATCGATGCCAGCGACGGCCAGTTCTTGGTGCTCTTGGGCTTGGCCCCTACGGGGTTGTGGCCGGTCATGTTCACGTACATGGCCGAGCCGTGGCCGCCGTGCTTGTGATGCACAGAGCGCACAATGGCGAGCTTGTCCGAGTGCTTGGCCAGCATCGGGAGATGTTCGCAGAAATGAATACCGGGCGTGGCGGTCTTGATGTGCTTGAATTCACCGCGGATTTCCGCGGGTGCTTCAGGCTTGGGGTCGAACGATTCGTAATGGCTCATGCCACCCCACGTGTAGACGATGATGCACGACTTGGCTTTGCGCTGCGGTGCGGTCGTGCTGGCTGTGGCCTTGAAATACGTGGGCAACGTCAGCCCAGCCAATCCCACGCTTGTGCGCAGGAAATCTCTTCGACT
>DPAW01000209.1:0-1067 GCA_003517285.1 Verrucomicrobiales bacterium | reverse complement strand
TACTGACTCAAAGCGGAATTTTCAAGATTAGAGAACTGGATCATTTTGGAATCACAGCCAGGGCCGTCTTGGTGCCAGCGACAAAATAACCGAGGGGTTTGTCTTTATTATCAGTCACCAACCAGACGGCGTCGGAATAGGTGTTTTGCTTGCGCTCGGCGCCCTTGGAAATTTCGCCGTAAAGCTTTTTGCCGCCACCATAATCGACCCAGTAGAGTTTCACATCCTGATTACTCTTGTTCTGGAAAGTGATGATGAGAAAGGAGCCGGGCTTACTTTTTGCCGGCGGTTTCTCCGGGCCGCCGACGGCCAGCCATTTGACGATTTCCTCCGGTTTGGGCTCTTCTTTTTTTACGATCACAATCTTGCTGAGATCGACGCCTTTCACGATTTTCAGGTTGGGCAGTGCCTTATTTATCTTGGCTACGCCGTCGTCGGTCACCTCGGTTTGCCAGACGTATAGTTGCTTGAGATTCTTGAGGCTGCTCAACTGGTCCAGTGCCTTATCGGTGATTTTAGTGCCGTACAAGTTGAGATACTCAAGGTTCTCCAGACCGGTCAGGTGACTAACCCCCGCATCGTCTACGGCCGTGCGTTCTAGGTGCAGGCGCTTGAGCTTGGACAGGCCCTTGAGGTGCTTGAGGCCTTCACTGGTGATTTTCGTGTCGCGCAGGTTCAGGGCTACCACGGTTTTCAGAGCCGCCACGGCGGATAGGCCGTCATCTTCGAGGTCTCGGCCGCGCAGGTGGAATTCCACCTCCCACGCGTCCTGTTCCCCAGGCCAGGGCAGGACGAGGCCGCCACTTTTTTCAATTGCTGAAATCACTGATTTATCCGCGGCCAATCCCGTCGGCAGGCCGACGCCTAGGAGAAGTCCAATGATCAATGCTTTTTTCATGGAATGATTTTGTTGAGGGTTAGTTTAAATTCTTAGGGACGGATCCGTTGCCGGTTAGTTTTCCGCCATCCAGGATCCAAGCGAGATTGAAGCGCGCCACGGCTGAGCCGCCTTTGGGGCCGCCTTCGAAATGATGAAAAATCATACCTTCGGTGATGGTGCCCGGTCG
>DPAW01000370.1:3099-4002 GCA_003517285.1 Verrucomicrobiales bacterium | reverse complement strand
GAAGGCGGTCGCACATGGAACTATCCGGCCCTTTATCAGGGACTTCTATTTGTTCGCAACAGCTATGAAATGGCGTGTTACGATCTCAGGATAAAATAACCTCAATCCCTCTAAGGCTTTTAATTGATACATGATTCTGGTTGTAGCCGATGACCTTTCGGGAGCGGCGGAGTTGGCCGGGATTGCATTTGCGCACGGGCTGACGGCGGAGGTGCAGACGGAGTTGCAGCCGCGCACCGATGCTCAGGTGATCTGTCTGGATACAGATACGCGACGGCTGGAAACGGAGGCGGCCGTGGCCAGGCTGCGGAAATTGGCGCACCGAATCAAGGCGGCTTCGCCGGAATTCATTTTCAAAAAAACCGACTCCGCATTACGTGGGAACATCGGGACGGAGCTGGGCGTGTTGCTGGAGATCACAGCGCGAGTGCGGGCGGTATTTGTACCGGCCAATCCATCCCGCGGCCGGACCATTCGCGGGGGTGAATATTGGATCGGCGATACGCCACTGCACGAAACGGATTTCGCCCGGGACCCGCAGCATCCGTCGACCACGGCGAATGTGGCGGCACGATTAGGGAACGATCCAGCGATCACGATTCCCGATGCCACCACCGAAACCGATGTGCTGACGGCGGCCGGCGCGTGTGATGACCTCGTGTTGCCGGCGGGCGCGGGTGATTTTTTTGCAGCCCTGCTTGAGACACGCGGGCACGCCGCCATGCCGGCAGAGATCACGGCGGCGGCTGGGCCGGCGTTGTTTGTCTGCGGCAGCCTGGCCGCATGGGGACGCGGCCGATCCAGCCAATGCGAGACGCACGGCGTTCCGGTGTGCGCCATGCCGGCCGAATTATTCGGGCAAAGCGAACATCCGGCAGCGCTGCATGCGTGGGTGCGATCGGC
>DPAW01000370.1:0-2701 GCA_003517285.1 Verrucomicrobiales bacterium | reverse complement strand
CCCGATTGGCGCAGGCGATGGCGATGGTGCTCGCGCAAATGGACGTGGCGCGGCTGTTGCTCGAGGGTGGGGCTACGGCCTCGGCGGCGTTGCGACGGCTGAAGTGGTCGCGTCTGTCGGCGGTGGATTTGGCCGCGGTGGATCTGCCGGGCCTGCGGGTGGCAGAAGATGGCCCGAGGGTTTTCATCAAACCGGGCAGTTATGACTGGCCCGATTCGGTTTGGCCCGGCGAAGAAAATTGATTAGCGTGGGGCGCGTTCACCCTAAATCATGAAAACATTGCTCCCGGCCTTTGCCGTCCTCCTCCTCAGCTTATCCAATCTATCCGCCGACAAGCTGCCCAACATAATGGTGTTTCTGATTGATGACATGGGCGTGATGGACACGTCCGTGCCGTTCCTCACCGATGAGAATGGCAGACCCAAGCGGTATCCGTTGAACGACTACTACCGCACGCCGGGGATGGAACGCCTGGCGAAGCAGGGCATCCGGTTCAATCAATTTTATGCCATGAGCGTGTGTTCGCCCACGCGAATTTCGATCATGACCGGCCAAAACGCCGCACGACATCGAGCCACTAACTGGATCAACCCGCGCGGCAACAACCGCGGCGCCAATGGGCCGGATAGCTGGAATTGGCCTGGTCTGAAGAAGGGCGACGTGACATTACCCGGCGTACTGCGCACTCAGGGCTATAAGACCATCCACGTGGGCAAGGCGCACTTTGGGCCGAATGATCACGAGGGCTCCGAACCCTTAAACCTCGGCTTCGACATCAATGTCGGGGGTGCTTCCTTTGGCGCGCCCGGTAGTTATTACGCGGAAAAGAAATACGGCAAAGGCACGCGCCGTGGGCATCACGCCGTCCCGCACCTCGACAAGTACCACGACTCGGACACGTTCCTTTCCGAGGCCCTGACCATTGAGGCCAAAAAACATATCACCAAGGTCGTCCAAAGCGATCAACCGTTCTTCCTGCACTTCTCGCATTACGCCGTGCATTCGCCGTTTGAATTCGACCCACGCTTTGCTGCCCACTATTCGGATTCAGGCAAGCCCAAGAGCGCCCAGGCCTTTGCCACATTGATTGCCGGCATGGACAAATCGCTCAATGACATGCTCGATCATTTTGAAAAACTTGGTGTGGCGGAGGATACGCTGGTGATCTTCCTCGGTGACAACGGCTCGGACGCCCCGCTCGGGCACCAACACGATGTCGCTTGCGCGGCGCCGTTGCGCGGCAAGAAAGGAGCGCATTACGAAGGCGGCATGCGCGTGCCCTTCATCGCGGCTTGGGCCAAGCCCAATGCGAAGAACGCCCATCAACAACGACTGAGCATTCCGGCCAACCGACTCCTGCCGCAGGTTGCCAATGTCACCGACCTGTTCCCCACCCTACTCCAGTTGGCCGGTGCCAAAGCACCCAAGGGCCACACGGTCGACGGCCAATCATTGCTCCTGCCGATCACCGGCAGCCGCGATCATCTCGCTCGCCAGGAGTTTCTCATGCATTACCCGCACGGCCCGCACCGCAGCAACTATTTCACCGTCTGGCGCGACGGCAATTGGAAGGTCATCTACCACAACTTCCCCAAAGCCCCGCCCCTCGGCGGCAAGGTTCAATCCGGCGGCGAACACTACGAGCTGTTTAATCTGGTAAAGGATCCGTTTGAATCCGTCAACCTTGCCAAGGACCACCCCGAGGTGCTTCGGAAAATGATGCAAGGTCTGGTGGCTCAGTTGGAACAACACGACGCCGTGTACCCGCAGGATCAAGCCGGCAAAGTGCTGAAACCGATTGTGCCGTAAGGCGTGTTCAACAATGAAAACTGGAATTCTAATCGCATCCCTGCTCGCGCTGCCGTTGATGGCGGCGGCGGAGTTTGCCGTGAAACCCCTGACCGAGGCGCAGGCGCGCGAGTACAAGCTGGACACCGGCTTTTACAAAAAGGCGACGGAGGTTCAGGGCATCCTAATCGTTACCTCCGGGCGCGTGGCCGATGTGGCGCATCAGGAGACGGCCTATCAGTTCGACATGCTGATGCGCAGCCTGAAGCCCGAGATCGCCGAGCGCATTCGAAAGAAACGCGTGCTTTGTCTCCTGATAGGCCACAACGAACTGACCTCGCAAATGCCGCAGTTTGCCACGGACAAAACCGGCAAGGAACTGGATTTTTATAACTGGCGCCGACGCGGTTTTCTCACGCGCATCGGAACACGTTCGACCGTAGTGTTCGCCGAGGAAGACGTGATGGAATACGAGGGCGGCATGCGGTTGGAGAGCATCCTCGTTCATGAGTTCGGTCATGTAGTGCACGGCGCAGGTTTTGATGACGCCTTGCAAAAACGCCTGACCACCACCTTCGAGAACGTAGCCAAGACTGGCATCTGGAACGACGGCCGCGCCGCCCAACGTTTCCGCCGTGTGACCAGTAAGAAGCCGGTAAGTTTGCTGACTGAATTAAAACAGTGGTTCCCGAAGGAATCGCCCGAGCTGCTCAAGCGCGCCCTGAACGAAGGCGATATTTTGGTAAACGGCAAGAAAGCCAACGCGCAAGTGAAGGTGACGAGCACGGACAAGGTGTTGATCGCCTTTGGCGGTCCCAAACGCTGCTACGCCTCGCGCAATCGTGCCGAGTATTGGGCAGAGATTTATCAGTGTTGGTTCAACACCAACCGCACGATGGACCACGACCACAAC
>DPAW01000350.1 GCA_003517285.1 Verrucomicrobiales bacterium | reverse complement strand
GGAATCCAGTTGGCAGACCATTTCATGCTTATTTGAACCATGGTGTTCCAGTGCCTCCAGAAGCAACTGAAGTCAATGGGATTACTACCGAGTTTTTGCAAGAAAACGGGAATGATCCCAAGGGCGTTCATGTGGCATTTCGCGATTATTTGGGTAATCGTCCTGTGGTTGCTCATAACTTGTCATATGATTGGGATAGGTGCCTTCTCCCCGAATGGGACAGGATGTCAATAAATGGTGGGGGAAGGAGGGGTTTTTGCTCAATGTTGCTTGGGAGGCGAGTGATCCCAGAGACGAAAAGTGTGAAGCTGGATATTTTAAGGGATTTATTTGGAATTGCGACTGAAGGCGCTCACACAGCATCTGGGGATGTTGATGCCCTTAGGATTTTGCTCTGTGATATTTATCGGCCGAGGTTGGAAACTGCGGGGTTAAAGTCACTTGAGGAAATCACTTTGTTCTCACGGGAGACACCAATAAAAAAGTGTCATTCGAAGATTTCGGGCTTCTCCAAGGAACCAGCCAAAAAGAAAAATGAAGTCGGCGAGTCGGTGCCAAAAGATGAATGGTATTATTTAGATAAAGAGAGCTCAGTCCATGGTCCATTTCCATCAAACTATATTTTGGATTTATGCCACGGTGGTGCGTGTTTTGTTTGGCGTGAAGGAATCGTTGATTGGATCATCTCAACCGAAGACCCTTGGTTTGGAAAGCTGGCTTTGAATCCACCTGAGCCAGTGCGGCCTAAGTTCAAAGCTGACAAAAGCATGGGTGAATTAATTGGGTTATGTAGAGGCATTATTGCTGACGAGAAAGTAACGAACAAAGAGGTTTACCAATTATCGGAATGGCTTGAGGATTGTCCGTTTTTAGATACTTGGCCTGCGTCAGAAATCTCTCAAGAAGTAGAAAAAATTCTTGAGGATGGTGTGATTACAAAAGAAGAAAAATTACAATTGGCAAAGTTGTTGTCTCAAATCTTGGATGAATAATTGCATGAACCGGTTACGCACTATAATTGCCACCATCGTATTGGCTTCTTTCGCCCAAGCTAAACAGCCTAACTTCATTATCTTTATCACCGACGACATCTCGTGGAATGACTTGGGTTGCTACGGCAGTAAGGTCGCCAAGACGCCACATCTGGATCGGATGGCGAATGAGGGGATGTTGTTTCATGGGGCTTATTTGAGCATCAGCAGTTGTTCGCCGAGTCGGTGCAGCATCATCAGCGGGCGGTATCCGCACAACACAGGTGCAGCGGAATTACATACGGAACTACCGGCCGATCAGCCGGTGTTCCCCGAGGCATTGCAGGTAGCGGGGTATTACACGGCGCTCTCGGGCAAGCATCACATGGGCAAGGCAGTGAACCGCGGGTTCGACAAAGTGTCCGGCGGTAAGGGGCCGAGTAAATCAGCGGATTGGGTGCCGATGCTGCGTGAGCGCCCGAAGGATAAGCCATTCTTTTTCTGGTTCGCCTCGAGCGACGCCCATCGCGGCTGGAAGCTCAATGACAAGGCACCACAATATAAGCCTGAGGACGTGGAGGTGCCGCCTTATCTTTATGATGGTCCCGTTACCCGAAAGGATTTGGCCGAGTACATGCATGAAGTGAGCCGCACCGATTATTATGTGGGCCAACTACGCAAGGAATTGAAGAAGCAGGGCATCGAAAAAGATACTTACATCATTTACATGACCGACAACGGCCGGCCGTTTCCGCGTTGTAAGACTCGTCTTTATGATAGCGGCATTCGTACACCCTTCCTCATTGCGCGACCCGGCACCATTGCGCCCTCAGAGACGCACTCGCTAATCAGCAGTATCGATATTAGTGCAACAATATTGGAACTGGCTGGTGCCAAGAAAGACAAACGCATCCAAGGTGTCAGCTTCGCGCCGATTCTCGAGAGCCCCAAGGTCACCGTTCGTGATTACGTTTTTGCCGAGCACAATTGGCACGTTTATCAGGCGCACGAACGTATGGTCCGTTTCGGGAACTTTCTCTATATCCGGAACAATTTCCCCAACCAGCCCAACCTTTCTTACGAATCGGATGACTACACCCCTGCGGGAGCCGAGCTTTGGCAGGCTCATGCCGCAGGCAAAACCAACCCGAACCAGCATCAGCTATTCGCCAACCCCTGCCCTTCTGAGGAACTCTTCCAAGTCAACGAAGACCCGCATCAACTGAGCAACTTGGCAGACGACTCCAAGCATGCGAAGACCCTGAAGCAAGCGCGAGCCCTACTCACCAAATGGGTCAAGCAGACGGGGGATTCCATCCCAGCCAACCCAACTCCCAACCGGCACGATCCGCCCCGCATCGAAGACGGGAAGATCCTGCCTCCCGGAAAGGCAAAAACAAGAAACCCTCACGCCGAGATGCCGGGAGCTTCCAAGAATGCGACTAAGATCAATCACCCAGGTCCTATTAAGGAATAGATAGCGATTTAACTTCAGCATCACTTAAAGCGCGGTCAAATATCGCTGCTTCGTCGAGGCGGCCTTCCCAGTTGGATTGATTGTCGAGGCGTCCGCCGAGGTAGAGGGATTGGACGGGCTGTGGGGCGGATATCCTGGCTTCGATTTGAAGTTGTCCATCGAGGTATACTTGTGCGACGTCGTCTTCGCGGACGATGGTGGCATGGTGCCATTGCCAGCGAGTGGTGGCAGTTTTCCCGGTAAAAGTTTTCGTACCACTACGGAAGATGAGTTGGCTTTTGCTATTTAGTCCGAGAGATTCGCCGGTGCGGAGTGCGTAGTTGCGGCCGCGGCTGAACATCCAGCCTAGCACTTCCCGGGAGTCATTGGGCATGCCGTTCCAAAACCACAACGAAACGCTGTAGCTGGTCCCCAGCTTGGGCAGGCGCGCCTGCATGCGTTGGCCGACGAAATGGGCGGCACGATTGACTTGGCCGGGCGTGAAGTTTTCCGAATGCGGCCCTGCGAGTTGGTAGGCCACTTGCGTTTCGTAAATGCCGTCGTGCCGGTTCATTTCATCCTCAGCGCGTGGGCCGATGAATTCGTCCAAGCGCCACCACGCGGCGGGCTTGAGCTTGGCAATCGTCTCTGCAGCGGGGCCCCGCGGAGTGACGGGGGTGCGGCGCGGTTTGCCGGCCACTTTCTCGAGTAACTGAATGCACGCCTCGGCGATGCGCGGCTCGGCGCTGGGCTCGAGACCGGCGGTGCGCGCGGCCCACGTGTTGTAGCCGCCGAGGGCGTGCTGCTCGGGCGGGGGGATGTAGCCTTCGGAGCCGTTGGCGAGGTCGAAGGTGATGGTGGTGCCGAGCGGACTAACGGCTTTCTGTTTCAAGCCGGTGAGCGCGTAGACTTCGTTGGGGATACCCGTGAGGCCGATGTCGCCGATGCGAATCGCCTGCAGACAGAGTGTGGCCTCGGGGCGTTCATGTAGAAAGATTTGTTCGCGCGCATAAATCTCCGGCTGCGTTTTCGGCAAGCCATCAGTCTTGGCAACAATGCCGCGCGCCCACTCGAGCAGTTGCGCGTTAGGCTCGCGAAACTTCAGTGGTAAATCTGTTTGCGCCATGGCCAACGTGGCGTCGCGTTTGTATTTTATTTTTTTGTAGGCGGCTAAGGCCTTCTTCACCAACGCATCGGTGTAGTCCTCAATCTTCGGATTGTCCAACGGCCGCTTTGTATAATCGCGCCGCCAAATATCGCCGCTGCAACCGTGCCCTAATGCACTGACAAAAGGCGGATGCAATGTCTCGTTGTTCGACGGTGTGAGCGCCAACTCCATGCGATCATTGAACATCCCAAAATAATCGGCGTTGACCCCTTTGATGCCGCCGCTGAAATAGTGCATCGAAAAATTGCTGAGCACCGCAATCGGCCGGCCCTTGAGCGACTGGAAACTGACCAACGAAAAATCCGGATCCTCCGGGCCGGTCTCACCAGTGACATCATCCCAGTTGCCGCCCGCGTGCATCGTTGCGCGCACGGTGGGATTACCAAAAGGATCATTGCGCACACGATCCGGCCGGATCACCCAGCGACGCAGCGCGGTGAATTCATTGGCATCAAACACCGCCGCGCCCACCTGCGCCGGCTCGAGATTTTTTTGGGCAGTCGCAATCGCCTCGATGATCTTGCGCTTGAGCAGCAGCGGGTAACGTGGGTCTGCGCTTGTGCCCAGAGCTCCCATGCAAGAGGGAGCTGTGTGCGTGTGGGTGGCGCAGATGAATTGACGTTTAACAGGAATGCCTGTTCGCTTATTTGCCGCCACCTTTACCTCATCCAAAAATTCCCGCGGCAGCATACAGCTATCCACCACCACCATCGCTAGCTGTGTCTCTCCATCATCCAGCACAATCGCTCGGGCAGTGATGCGTGATCCGATTTCTTGTTGTGATCGTGACGTCATTCCGCCATTTACCAACACAGGTAATTCGGTTGGGGTCGCGTCAACGGTATGCGCCCCGGCTCGTAAGGTAGCCTGAGAATGTGCGTTAGTTATCCAGAAAAAGAGCACGACAAACAGCGGGAATAGCATTTTCATAGCTTCAGGAAATCCAACTCTGCTCATGGATTTTACGCAACTGCAAAGAGTGGGCCTTGATTTGTATGGCTTAAATAGCTTTCATTGGGAATGACGAGTCGTCGTTTCTTTTGTTTGCTCGTGGTGTTGAGCTTTTTCTCCAAGTCCATTGCCGCGGAAAAAATTCACATTCATTTTATTTCGGGCGCTAGAGAATATAAAAGCGAGGAATGCCTGAAAGCATTTATTCCATGGCTTGAGAATCGTTACTCCGTGAAATCCACCGTTTCATGGGGACACGATGGAATAAAGTCATTGGATAATTTGGAGCAAATAAATGACGCTGATGTACTTTTTGTATTTACCCGAAGGATGGATCTTCCTGAGGCGCAGATGAAGTTGATTCGCGCACACTGGGAGAGTGGCAAGGCTATTGTTGGGGTGCGCACTGCGAGTCATGCATTTCAGTCGGCCGATAATGAACTTTTTGATCGGAAGGTGATGGGCGGCAACTATCAGGGGCACTTTGGTGGGGAACCTGTTAGAGTGATTAACGTGGCTAAGGATCATCCGGTTCTAAAAAATGTAGGTGACATTCCAACTTCGAACCGTTTGTACAAAGCTGGATCATTGGCTAAGACCGCGACAGTACTTCAGCAGGGAGATATCGGCAAAGCCAAGCATGATGTGAGTTGGGTAAATATCTGGAAAGGCGGTCGAACTTTTTACACTTCTTTGGGCGTGCCAGAGGATTTTGAGGATGCTGATTTTAAACGTCTACTCGTGAATGCTATCTTCTGGACGGCTAAAAAGAAGATTTCGTTTATTAAGTAATATGATAAAGACTGTATTTATTTTTTTTAGTTTGGGGTGGGCCGTTACTCAAGGGTTGGCCGCAGAGCGAATCAATGTGGTATTCTTCTTGATCGATGATCTGGGTTGGACGGATCTGGGGTGTTACGGGAGCGATTATTATGAGACGCCGAATGTGGATCGGTTGGCGAAGGAAGGCATACTTTTCACCGACGCGTACGCGTCGAGCTGCGTGTGCTCGCCCACGCGCGTGAGCATTCTGACCGGCAAATATCCGGGCCGGTTGCACATCACGCACGCCATCCCGATTCAGGGTGCGGAGCGGATCAAGCAACCGCTGCCGTTGATCGAGGCGATTTACAAAAAAAATCTTCCACTGGAGGAGGTGACTATTGCCGAGGCGCTGAAAACGGGCGGGTATGTGTCCGCCACGATGGGTAAATGGCATGTGTGTTGGGATCGGGAATTCTATCCGGAACACCAGGGATTTGACCTGAACGTGGGCGGGAACAACATGGGGAATCCGGGCCATTATTTTTTTCCGTACGCCGGTCAATGGCGCATGACCCCGCGGCATCCGTACACGCGCTGGAACACCCTGCCGGACGGCGCGCCGGGTGAATATCTCACCGACCGTCTGACCGATGAGGCCGTGAAGTTCATCGAACAAAACCAGAAGCGGCCGTTCTTCCTGTATCTCTCCCACTACGCGGTGCACACGCCGTTGCAGGCGAAGAAAAACCTGATTGCCAAGTACGAGGCCAAGCCCGCCTCCCGACATCATGGCAACGCGACCTACGCGGCGATGATCGAGAGCGTAGACCAATCGGTGGGACGCGTGTTGAAGCGGTTGGAGGAGTTGAAGCTGACGAAAAATACCGTGGTGATTTTCACCTCGGACAACGGCGGTCACGGCCGCATCACCTCGCATCATCCCTTGCGCGGCAACAAGGGCACATTTTACGAGGGCGGCATTCGCGTGCCGCTCATCGTCAAATGGCCGGGCGTGGTAGCACCGGGGTCGGCCTGCACCACGCCGGTGATCAGCACGGACTTTTATCCTACTCTCTTGGCCATGGCGGGTTTGGCCCCGCGGCCGCAGCAGCATGTGGACGGTCAAAACATCCTGCCGCTTTTGAAACAAACCGGTGCCCTAAAACGGGACACTTTGTTTTGGCATTACCCCAACTACATTGGCGCGAAACATCCCGATGGCGCGCGACCTTGCAGCGTTGTCCGGCAGGGCGACTGGAAGCTGATCGAATTTCTTGAAGACAATCGATTGCAACTCTTCAACCTCAAGAATGATTTGGGCGAAACTAACGATCTGGCAGAGCAACAACCGGCTCGGGCTCGGGCCCTGCAACGTCGGCTGATTCAATGGCGTGCAGATGCTAAGGTGCAGATGCCCAAACCCAATCCGGCGTATCAATCCGGCCAATGATGCGACGCGTGTTCATGTTCGTGGGAGTGGTACTGCTGGCTTATTGGGCGTCGGCGCAGGCGCGCCCGAATGTGCTGATGATTTCAGTCGACGACATGAACGACTGGACGAGTCTGCACGGCGGGTATGCCGGTAAAGTGCACACGCCGAATCTGGATCGGTTGGCCAAGCTCAGCATGAATTTCACCAACGCCCACACGGCCTCGCCGGTGTGTTGCCCGAGCCGCACGGCGCTACTGCTGGGCCGGCGGCCATCCAGCACGGGCATCTACAACAACGGCCAATGGTGGCGGCCGAATTTGCCCGATGCGATTTCGTTGCCCATGTGTTTTCGGCAAAACGGATATCGGGCGATCGGGGCGGGCAAGGTGTTTCATCATACCGCCGGGTTTAATCCGCCCGATCAGTGGGATGATTTTCAGCGGCTGACCTTTCGCGATGATCCATGGTTCCGCGGGCATCGACTCAATTATCCTTGGTCCAATCCCACGCCGAATCCCAAGGGCTATCCGTTCAGCGGTATGACCGGAACGCCGCATGAAGGGGATTGGGGGGTAATTCCAGGATTGGCCGAGGCGGATTACGACGATGCTAACACGGTCGATTACGCGATCGAGGCGCTCGAGCGCAAACAGGATCGACCTTTCTTCCTGGCGTGCGGCATCTTTCGTCCGCATCTGCCGTGGTATGCGCCGCAACGGTTTTTCGATCTGTATCCTTTAGCGGATATCCGGCTGCCAAAGACGCGGGCGAATGACCTCGAGGACATTCCCGCTGAGGGCCGCGCCTTGTCGGCCCGGCGTCGGGATGAATTTCTGCACATCAAGAAACACGGCAAATGGAAAGAAGCGATTCGCGCGTACCTGGCCAGCATCAGTTTTGCCGATGCCCAACTGGGCCGAGTACTGGATGCGCTGGAGCAAAGTCTACATCACCGGAACACAATCATTGTCTTTTGGTCCGATCACGGCTGGCATTTGGGCGAAAAAAATCACTGGCACAAAAGCACGCTCTGGGAGGAGGCCACACGTATTCCGTTTCTCATCTCCGCACCGGGCGTGACGCTCGATAATACGCGCTGCTCGCGGCCGGTGGATACGCTCAGCATCTATCCCACGCTGCTGGAATTATGCGGACTCAAGCCGGTGGCCGGCTTGGATGGCGCAAGCCTGGTGCCGCTCCTGAAAAACCCGGACGGCCCATGGGCGACTCCGGCGATCACGGAATTTCAGCGCGGCCAATGCGCGGTGCGCACGGACCGGTATCGTTACATTCGGTATGCTGACGGCACTGAGGAACTGTACGATCACATGCGAGACCCGCAGGAATGGACCAACATCGCCGGAGTCGAAGCCTCGCGGTCTGTAATCACGGAATTAGCCCGGTGGATTCCCAAATACTTTGCCCCCAACGCGCCTTCCAAGAAGGCTTATCATTTTGATCCGCACACCTATGGCTGGACCTTGCGAAAGGAGGAAGTCCGAAAATGAACCACATGAAACGACTCATTCTTTGTACCGTTGCACTCGCCTTCGGGGATTTCGTGTCGGCTGCTGCGCCGAACATTTTGTTTATTGTGTCCGAGGATAACGGGCCGGAGATGGGCTGCTACGGCACGCCGATCCGCACGCCGCATCTTGATCGGTTGGCGCGGGAGGGCACGTTGTTTCGCAATGCCTACGTGCCGCAGGCGGGTTGTTCACAATCGCGCGCGGCTTTTTTAACCGGATTGTACCCGCACCAAAACGGTCAGATCGGTCTGGCGACATGGGAGTACTCGATG
>DPAW01000337.1 GCA_003517285.1 Verrucomicrobiales bacterium | reverse complement strand
TACATCCACGGTTTCATCCGTTTGAGGTAGTGTTGCATAACGGGTTGGGCGATCACTTCCTTGTCATATTCATAGGGGGCGCGCCCATCCCAATCGACGGTGCTTGGCCAGGGACGGTTTTGCAGCACCTTGGCTTTATTCAATTGGCCAACGTCGTCCGGCGCTTCCGGGAGCATCCCCGGCAACACCTTATGGGCAATCGTATTATGATAGGATCGCCCCCAGTAGCTCGATGATTGAAGTAATTGCGCTTCCAAGGGGTTGGCCTCGGCGGCAGCGGATTCATGCAACAGTTCGAGTTCCTTTTCCATTTTCTGAATCTGCCCGGCAATCTGTTTTTGCTCTCGAGCGAACTTCGGATCGGGTTGATAGCGGATTTGTTTTTCCAGTTCCTTATATTTTCCGTCTACCTCTTTCCACTCGCTCGTTTCCACAATGCTACTCCACAATTGATTGCTCACTTGACGGAGTCCGAATTGCTCCTTTTGGAGTTTTGTGGCCCCGGGGTACGCCCACTGTCGATCTTCAACCATGCGATTCCTTTGACCATGCAATTCATTTAGCCGCTTCTGTTCCTTCTCCCTTTCGGCACTTCCTGGTTTCATCGCATTCACCGCCTTCTGCTGCGTCGTGATATTCTCCAGCAACTTGGAATACGCGGGGGTTTTCTTGAGTTCCTCCTCGGCCTTCTTGCGAAACTCCTGGATTTCCCGCCTCAACGATTCGTCTCTCTTGCGCGCTTCCTTAAATTTGGCATTGGCCATCAGGATCGCTTCGCGTTTTTTGTGGAGTTCATGCATTTGGGGACGCAATTGCTTCTCCCGTTCCTTGTGCGCTTGATCGTTTTGCCTTGCTTCATTCATTTCCTGATCGATTTCATGGCGACGTTGTTTTAACGAAGCGATCTCCCTTTCCATCTCCGCCACACGATCCCCGGCCATCATCGCAAGAACTTCCGTTCGGGATTTCAGCCCCTCCTTAAACTTCTTGTAATACAGGTACAAGGGATGGGTCCACGTTTTACGCTGTTCGAAAAAGATGCGCTTTGTATGAAAATCGGGGTACCTCGCCTCGAACCGCGCCAGGAATTTCGGGCACAGGTGACGCGGATTCACCAGCGGAATTTCAGTGGCCTCAAAATCATCGAGCACTTCGGTGAAGAAGCGAAGATGATCCACCGCACCGGCCAGCGGGGTCGCTCCGCCAAATCCGGCGCCCAGTGTGGCGATTCTCACCTTCCCGGGAGTAAACGCATCGGAAGCGCGGAAAGCGGTCTTCACTTCGACGATATTTTTCCCGTCCTGGAAGAGCTTCATGGTTTGACCATCCAGTTCTGCGCGAACGGTGGTCCATTGGTTGGCAAGCACCTTGCCGCCGCGACAGTCGGCACGTTTCCCGCCGCCGCGTCCCAGCAGCACCAGTTCACCACCGGCCACCGATAACGACAACTGGCTGACAGCATCGTTACCGAACATCCACACGGTTTGTTGTTTGGCCGAATCGACCTTGAACCGCACGTCCACAGTGATTGTTTCCAGATCGGCCAGCTCTCCGGGCATTTCGGCCCATTGGTCTTTTCCGTTAAACGTCACCGCCCCGGTTTCGACACCGTCATAGGTGAATCCTGGATTTCCAATCAGGACGCCATCGAAGAAGATTCGATCATCACGGTGCGAACCATAGATTGTTCCCGATCGTTCGTTGAAGTGATCTTCCAAGAGCGAAGTCTCAGCCTGAACGATATCAAAGTTCGCCTGCATCGGAGGCGCCTTCATCAGTTGTGCATGCCGTTTTTGTGGCGCATCGGAATCGGCATGCACCGTCACCTGTTGCGTGCTCCACTTTTTTTCATTTCGGATATACATTCGCGCATCTTTGCTGAACACACCTTCTTCCACCGCCAATTTTCCGTAGGCACGCGCATTGTCTCTGAAAATGGCATTTCCGTAGACAATCACATAGTCTTCGATGACGGCATCGTCTAACACCTTCGCCTCGTCCAGCACCATCGCGTGGGGACCGACATAGGCGGTCTCATCTACCGTAGCCGTATCGGCCACCCAGCCGCCTCCGTTGGGATGGCGTTTGCCTTTCATATTCTTGAGATGCCATTCTGCCGCTTGACCATATCGAGATTCCTCTTCCGCCATGACAGCCAATACTTCTTCGACGTGTTGGCGTTGTTCAGGATCGGTGACGGGAATGGCAGCAGTATTGAGTCCCTCTCCAGGATTACGACCCGCTTTCAATCCGGCCTGCCCGAGAGTTTCATCGTCAAGGGGCGTGGTATGAGGCGATCCGGCACGACATCCTTTCAAGGCCACGTCGTAGGGATAGCGATAGCCAAACCCGCCCTGATACACCACACCAGCCGCCTGGTAAAGTCCCCCACCCGTGGTCGGACTCAAGGCCGTGGGTGTCGCCGTGACGGTCAACCAGTAGCGCAGATCACCAGGCTGGGTCTTCAACGTCATCGTTCCTTTGTTCCAGAGGGGCGAATAGCGACACTTACCATCTTGATCGACGGCGACGATACACACCCGCCAATCGCTGTAAGTCTTCGCATCGTAGTGCCCTTGGAAATCCACCGTCAGCTCCTTGGCTCCTTGATCGGGAACCAAACGGACGAGGTTGACACCGAAGGCTTCGGGCGACCATTTGGGATCGCAACGATAGCGACGGTTTTCGCGATCGATTTCTAGAAGTTCCACGCGCGTCGGAAAGCCGAATTTTCCCCGCAGCCCCATCTCCAGTTCGTTGTCAAACTCGGCAAAGCGAGCACCGACCTGACCGAGCAAATCGCCCGTTTCGCGAATTCCATCTTTAAAGATACCGCGTTCTTCCCCCACACGGGCGATCACGTGCATGGGCGTTGATTCTCTATCGGACATCATGGGCGTCACCGCGAAGGGGAACACATACCCCCAGTTGGGGTCATCGCCGATGACCGTCCAGGCATAGGCGCCGGGGTACCATCCCCAGAACATGTTCTTCCACGGTTTAATCACCTGGAACATGCATTTGTGTACGTTATTCGGATCGCCAATGATTTGGCCCGTATCAGCCAGCGTCTCTCCACCACCGAGTTCCATTTTGTTTCCGAGCGAAATCCCGTGACCCCATTCGTGGTACAATCCCGCCCACGATCCGTCTCCGCCACTGCTGGCGCCGTAACCGCCACCGAATCCACGGCCCAGGGTTTTCCCATCTTTCCTGGTCCCCCCGATAAGAAAACGATACTTGTATTTCGGGCCCAGCTTCTCCGAGTAGAACATCAGATTTCCCCCATGTTCGAGATACGCCCACCAGTCCTCCCACCCACGCATAATGAGTTTTCGATTGAGAGCAGCCCGTTCTTTATCATCGGCAATCAGCCATTTGGACCCATATCCATCATCAGGCGGTTCGCTGCCGAGCGTCGCGGTAAAATGCTTGCTGCTAATGTGCGTAGTTCCCGGAGTGTACAGTGGATTGTCGGAAATTTCTTCCTGCAAGTTGTGAGAGGCTGCAACCCGTTCAAACCCTTCTTCAAAGGTGTTGTCGCGCAAGACCTTCATCTGTTCTTCGTACAGATCGATAATGTATTTCTCGTCTTCATCGGTAAAAGAACCTCGAACGAAGCATCGTTTGCGACCATCGGGCAAACGCAACACGACCGCCGGCGCGATGGGCTTGGTTACATCGTCTCCCCACGGGTCTTGAGCCGATCCAATGCCCCGGAACCCCAAGAGATGCGCTTTGAATTGGGTCTTCCCGCGCAGCGCGCGCGGCCACCATTTGGCCGTCTTTCTATCCTCCACGGTCATACTTTCGGGACGGATCGTCCACGTGCGGGGTTCGCCTTCGGGTTCCTCGACAATATCGACGCCTTTCTTGGGCCACCATTCTACGACGCGGGACTGATACCCGTCCCCCGGGGTTTGCTTAATCACATCGCGCGAGACCTCGTCGAGGACGCGACCTCGCATTTTCGCCCGTTCGAACAGGGGGGCTTCCCTGGCGAGTTTCTCGTCCAGTTCTTCCGCAATGACTCCGGAAGCAGCCAGGCCCACAAGGGAGCCCATCAATATTAGTTGTCGATAATTCATGTTTATCCTTTCTGAAACGTTAGTTCTCCACCTTCTCTTCAAGCACCACCCGCCCATGCGCGGCTTTGGCCATGGCTGCGATCTCTTCGGCGCTCTTCACACCACGCCACATCTGCATCCGGGCAATGCCGCCGCCAAACTCCTTACCGATTTTCATCTTAAAATCGGGCCTCGCAAAGTACGCCGACCAGTAGACCGAGTTGACCCGCTTGCCATCGACGTAGATGTGTGACGGTTTGCGCGTGCCTTCGTAGACACAGGCGACGTGCACCCACGGACCGACCTTCACACCGGACTGCCCGGGCCGTTTATTGTCACGCGATTGCCGCCGCAGTCCTTCCACCTTCATGCCACCGTTGCTGTAGCCGAATCCCGCTTTTTCAGACACTGTCAGAAGCGCCGGACGCTCACCATTTTTGCCCGGCTTGATAAACGCCGCGAAGGTAAACGGTTCGTTGTCGGTCATCGTCCGCTGGGCGGTCTCATCCGATTCCAGGAAGTTGTCCTTGCCGTCGAACGCCACCACACGCACACCGTCTTCGGTCTTCACCGTTGGGGCATACTCCCGGGGTTCTTTCCGGGCAGCCGCTTCTGCTGCGTCGGGGCTACGGAACTCGCCGCCCAAGGTGCCGGCATTCTTGATGCTATAGACCAAGCTGCCGGGCTTGAGCTTGCCGAAATCCACGTCGACAATCGGTTTGCCTTTCAGCGGCTCGCGTTTGACGACCGTTGTCGCCTTCTCCAGTTCCGCCACGCTGAACGCCTTGTCATAGATCGTCACGTAGTTGAGGACCGCGGCAGCTGATTTGCCTTCACGGCTTTTGCCACCGATGGTGAGAGGGACCTGTCTCGGTTTTTGGTCCGGTTTCGCCGGCTCCGTATAGATCGTCGCAGGTTCTTCCCGTTCAAGCTGGCCATCCACAATCCAACGCACCGTCTTCCCATCGTAGCTCAGGCACTTTGTCTTCCATACGTACTCCATATGGGCATTGTTGTTGTGCGTCGCCGGCTCGTGAAAGTACTGCATACCCGTCGTTGCCGTTCGCCCCTTGCTGACACTGAGATGGGTCCCCTTGCCGGGCCAGTAGAACATGGACCGAGTTCTCGGACTGGGTTTCTGCCCCTCCTGTTCTTCCATTTGCCTCCAGGAGAAGATATTTCCATACGGATTCCAGGATGCCCTTGTTAGCGAGTATGTGTT
>DPAW01000327.1 GCA_003517285.1 Verrucomicrobiales bacterium | reverse complement strand
CAATGCGTTTCGTCGCAGCGCAATCAACGCCAAGTTGATCCTATTGGGCACGGAAAAAGTAAGCCACGTGACTTCCGGGAATAGTACGACGGACTTGGTGGATTTGACATTCGGGGCGACCCAACCGCTGTATGATGTGCATTTGAAACGTCAGCTTTATCGGGCGGACTTGGTAAGCCTTTTCACGGGGGCCAGTCCACAGAACATCATGCACGGCAGCAGTTGGATGCTCAACAGTACAAACGGTGCGCCGGCCTATGGCTTTAATGTAGTGGAGGCTATCTACGCGCCGACGTCGGTTTTCGTGCATGAGATCGGCCATAATCTAGGTTGTTCGCATGCGGCTAACGATGTGGGCGGGTTTATGCACGGCGCGTTTACCAATTCACATGGCTGGAAATTCGGCATCACTACAAACGGTAATACTTATCCGATGCGAACGCTCATGACTTACGGGGTGGGGCGCCGGTTAGGGTATTTTTCTAATCCAAATGTTAACGTTTGGGGTGTGCCGACGGGGGATACGAACTTTGCGAATAACGCCTTAACCATCCAGCGGATGGCGCCGGTGGTGGGGTCTTACTTCACTCAGATAATCCAAACCACTCAACTGGTTCCAAACGCACAACCAATTTCTGTTTTTCCGGGTACAACCAATCGTCCTGGAATCCGGCAGCCGCGGCGGATTTTCTGGGGCACGGGGGAGTAGCTACCGGCGCTTGCCGATGCACCAGAGATGCTTGTGGGTGCGCAGGAACAACTGCCCGTCCGAGGCGGCGAGGGAGCTGTTCGTGAGGGTGTCGTCCAGGGCGTTGATGCCAAGCAACTCAAACTTCGGGTTGGCACGTAAGACAATGGTTTCACCGGATTGGTTCGGAATGTAGATCCGGTCGCCGGCGAGGATCATGGAGCTCCAAGATTCCTGCTTGGGGCCGCGTCCGCGCACGCGTTCGGAATACTTCACTTCACCGTTTTTCAGGTCGAGACATTCCATGATGCCGTTGGTGTTGAGGATGTAAACATGTTCGTTATGGATTACGCCGCTGCCGAGGCGGTTGGGCGTGCGTTCGGTGCGCCAGAGAGTTTGTGGGGTGACATCGCCGCGGCCTCCGGGCGCCACAGCCACGGTGGTGCCGAAATAGCCGCCCATGCCCACAATTACATTTTCGCCAGCGATGGGCGAAGTATAGATGAGCGGGTTGAGGCCGTCGCATTGCCATAAGCGTTTGCCGGTGCGCGGATCAATGCCGGCGAGGCTGCCGGGGTAATTCATCACCAGTTCCGGCCCCTTTTTGGTGGGCACCAGAATGGGCGTGCTGAAGCTACAGATCCATTTGGAATCTTTGTTGCCGCGAAAACCATCGCTGCGACCCTCGATCTTGACGGCGGGATCGTTGAGCTGCCACACGGTTTTGCCCGTGCGTTTGTCGAGGGCGAGGAGATGGGCCTTGGGGTCGGGGCCGCGGTAAATGTAAACGAGATTGCCATGAATGACCGGTGAAGCGGCTGAGCCCCAAGTGAACTGGATCTTGCCGAGATCGCGTTGCCACAGCAGTTTGCCGGTTAGATCGTAACACACCACACCGGCGGAACCGTACACGGCTACCACGCGTTCACCATCAGTGGCGGGGGATTCGCTGCAGTAGGGGTTGGTGCGGTGGGAGTTTTCGGCGTCCGTATATTTCACCGTGCGTCGCCAGAGTTCTTTGCCGTCAAGGCGATCGAGGCAAATGAGCGCGCGCTCCTGTTCCTCTTCCAGCGGTTGGGTCAGGAAAATTTTTTCGCCCCACACGATGGGCGTGCTGTTGCCGCGATAGGGGAGCTCAATTTTCCACGCGATGTTTTCGGTGGCGCTCCATTTAAGCGGTAGGTTTTTCTCTGTGGTGATGCCCACGCCCGAGGCCCCGCGCCACATGGGCCAATTGTCGGCAAAGGTATGAGGTGCAAATAGTAATAAAAAGATTGCCGTAAATTTCATTGTTGAAGGGTAGATTAGTTTTGTTTATTGGCAAGAGAAAGGTGCCTCACTTTGACCTTCCATCTTTTATTTATTCCACTTGTTTTATGGAAGATCTAAAAAAGAATTTACTAGGCTTGGGTTTAAAAGAAGGTGAAGAAAAACAATTTATCCGAGAATCTAAATGGAAAAACTTGAAATAATCAGTCAAATTATAAAATCCAGACGCACAATAAAACCACGGCAAATGGATAGTGAAAGGGAAGTGCCAAAGGAGATTTTGCATCAGATAATGGAAAACGCTAATTGGGCACCAACGCATGGATTAACAGAGCCTTGGAGATTCAAGATATTTACTGGTAAAAGTCGTAAGATTTTAGCTGAAAAACTGATGTGTACTTATCTAGAAAATACGCCAGAGAATGCCTTCAGTCAGGCTAAAATGGATAAACTTGGCCGCAATCCTCTTCTTGCTCCAGTTATAATGGCTGTATGTTTGCATAGAGATAGGAATGGTAACATACCATTAGTGGAGGAAATTGAGTCGGTTGCTTGTTCAGTTCAAAACATTCACCTAACAGCTTCAGCCGTTGGATTAGGCGGGTTTTGGTCTACTCCTAAAATCTTGGAAACTAATGCCATCAAAGAATTTCTAAGGCTTGGAAATGAGGATCTCTGTTTAGGTCTTTTTTATATAGGTTGGCTGAAGTCTAATGAGAATATGCCTAAAGGTAATCGCACGCCTGTATCAGGAAAAATCGAGTGGTGTGATTTTGTGTCTGATTAATTTCTAATACATTTTTTAATGTAATCAATAATTGGCTGATCCTTGTCGGCTGCCGTAATGGTTACGCGTAAGAATTCTGCTGGGTCGACTTTCTTCTCACGGAAGAACTGGCGATCGCCACCTCAGCCGTACATCAGGTCAGCGGGCAAAGCGCCCTCCAGTTTAGCGCGAGCTTTCACGATCAGGCGAGGGAGCCAAGCGATGCCAGCGATTTCATCGGTCTTGGCAGGAAACTCATGCATCTCCAGCCGGCGTGCGGCCGGTTGGCGGTTTAGATCGTTTGCAAAATAATCGAACCGCACGGCTTGAATCTCCTCAACGTGTTCATAAATGACATCGCCCCAGCGGACGTAGTCATCACAGAAATCAAACATTTCCTGTGTGCTGCAGCCAATAGATTCGAGAAAGGCGGGTTCGTCACCTTCGAACATGGTCTCGGGGCTTCGACGGCCTTCCTGATAACGTTCGACACCCTTGTAGAATAGGTCGCGAAATTGGGTTTTCCAATCGGTGTTCATTAGTTCCGCAGGTCGACCTCGGCCATGAGTTTATCAGTGGAGGTGTAGGCTTCGGATACCCACTCGACGATCTTGCTGGGGTCGGGCGCGTACTCCAGCTCAAGGCTGATGGCGCCGTCAAAATCGAGGTCTTTGATGGCCTTCAGGTAAGGCTGGAAGGGCACTACACCGTGCCCTGGCGGGAGGTCGCCATGCACTTTGCCGTCGCAATCGGAAATATGCACATGACCGGCGCGCCCCTTGAGAGCGGCAAGGCTTTCGGGTGGACTGTCGCTCAGGAGCATATGGCTGATGTCAATATTGGCCTTCACGGCGGGGCGATCTACGTCGGTCAGGTAACGGTCCATTTCGGCGATAGTGTTGACCAGAGACATGTGAAAGGGCTCGAGCTCGATGACGATTTCTAGATCGCGTTCCGCGGCGTAATCACCCAGCACCTGCACATTCTCCACGGCGAAGCGCCATTGTTCCTCGGGCGGAATGACTTCCTTCTGCCAAATGTATTCGCCGATCACGAGAAGGTAATTCTTCGCGCCGAGCGTGGTGGCCATGTCGAGGTAGCGTTTGCAGCGCTCGACATGAAACTGTTGCACTGATGGATTGAAATCCACGAGCCCGACGCTTACGCCCACCACGCTGATGATCGGCAGCTGCAGCTCGTCGCAGGTCTGCTTGATGGTGGCGATGCGATCTTCGGCGTTGTCATCGAGTGGATCCTGAAAAATATCCACGCAATCAAAGCCGAGTTCCTTGGTCTTATGGAGCCCGTCCACCAGCCCGATGCCATGCTGTTCCCAGGCGGAGTTAATCATTCCGAGTTTCATTTTATGCTCCCGTGATTTCCTTTAGTTCAATAGCCCGGTGTTGTTCGGAGCTTTGATATGCTGCTTCCACCAGGGCCATAGTATTTAAATTATCGCGGCCGTTGATGACCGGTTTGTTGCCGGTTTCCAGAGCCGTCAATAGTTGGGCCATTGTGCCAATAAAGGCGTCGGGGAACCAGCTTTCTTCCCACGCAGGTGCGGTGAAATCCGCGTCACCCTTGGTAGCATAGCGGATGGTTGAGGGCGTCGTGTAGGGATCCTGACACCAGCCGATATCGCCGATGGCGAGACCGTCCATGCCCTCGATGCGCCATTCGATGCCGATATCCGCCGGGGCACCTTCACGGGCCGGTCCGGTCCAGGTGTCGTCAATGGCGATTGCTCGCAGGCCGTTGGCATATTCCAGAATGTAGCTGGCGATGCCGTCGGTGTGCGGAAAGGCGGTCCGCGGATCGGGCCGTGTGGTGCAGTAGATACGCTCTGGGTCGCCGAACCAATAGCGAAAGGTGTCCATGTGATGAATGGACATGATGCGCAGGGTCACCCAACCCTGACGTTCCTGCCACGGCATCCAGTGGGGGATGCCGCGCATGTCGATGGTGGCGAGCACGGGATCGCCGATGGTGCCGTTCTCGAGCAGTGTCTTGGCGGCGCGTACGGATTGGTCGTAGCGCATGTTTTGGTTCACGGCCAGGACGATTCCGGCGGCTTCGCAGGCTTCCACGGCCTCGACGGCCTCGGCGTAATTCGATCCCAGCGGTTTTTGCGCGAGAATACCCTTGGCCGTGCCACGTGCGCAGGCTGCCTTGATGATCTCTAGCTGATTATCCGGCGGCACGGCAAGGTCTAGCACTTCAATGGATTCATCATCGAGCAATTGATCGATGGACTCGTAGATCGTGCCGATGCTATGGCGCTCGGCGCAGGCGGTGGCGTTGGCGGCCGTGCGGCTGGCGATGGCGGCGGCGTTGAAACCGGCTTTGCCGTAGGCGACGAGGTGGCAGTCGCTCATGATGAAGCCACTGCCGACGCAGCCGATGCGCCAGTCCTTGCGCTCAGGGAGAGGGGAATGAATGTTGAGATTCATGTGGAGGCTTTTTCGCCCGCGCCGGTGGTGGCATCGGCGGCGGGATCCCAGAAATCGGTTTTGCTTTCGAACAGTTTGGCGCCCATTTCCTTGATGGCGGTGTCGGGCAATTTTTCGAGCGGGGCGTAGCGCGGGTGATGAGAATCCTTATAGGGATCGTTATGCTTGGTGTTGTAGCAGCAGATTAGTGACCAGCGCGGGTCGGGCGAGGTGTTTTGGTCTGAACGATGGAGGAGGTTGCTGTGGAAGAAGAGCGTGTCGCCGGGGTTGAGTTCCACATAAACCAGTTCCATGACCCTAGTGGCTTCGTCGGTGCGCTCGGGATCGGCGCCGGTTTGGTCGCCATACCGGCCGTGCTCGATGCGGCCCATTTTGTGGGAGCC
>DPAW01000059.1:2378-4873 GCA_003517285.1 Verrucomicrobiales bacterium | reverse complement strand
CAGCATGTGCGGCCCGAATTTTTGTAGCATGAAAATCACGGATGACGTGCGCCGATATGCGGAGGAAAACGGGTTGAACGACGACGAGGCATTGTCGATGGGGATGGAGGCGAAAGCCCGCGAATTTACAGACAACGGTGCAGAGGTTTACTCAGAAGCCTAAGCCAAGGCACCGGTGCAACTGCTGCCGGATCCAGCGGTGCAGGCTAGGCAATGCTCGCCGGTGAGGATCGGGCGACCTTCAAGATCGGAGGGAGTGATGTCCCAAAGCTTCAATGGTTTGCCGTTGCGAATGTTCAGCTCGAGCATCTGGTTGAAATCGCAATCAAACAGATCTCCTTCATGACTCACGCTGAGCGTTGAGCGACACATCAAGCTTTCGAGCGATTCGGGATTAAAACTATTGCTGAGAAGCTCAAGGTATTCGTCCCACTTGTCTTGCCGGTGAAGATCCTCTGCAAACCGGGCGATCGGCTGGTTGGTGATGGTGAACAGACGATCGAAGTGGATGCCGAAATCGCAATGCAAAGCCTCTTTATAATCGGCTTCCAGTTGGGATTGGTCAGGCGGTAGACTGGGGCCGACCGGATTGTAGACAAGGTGCAACGCATGCGACTTGCCGTAACCGTGTTGATTAAGCAGTTGCAGGGCGCGAATGCTTTTATCGAACACGCCGCCACCGCGTTGGTGGTTCACATTTTTCGGCTGATAACAGGGGAGGGAGGCGATGATGGTGACATCATGCTGGCTGAAGAATTCCGGTAGCCATTCGAAATTATCCTCCAGCAAAATGGTGAGATTGCAGCGATCGATTACATCGCAACCGGCTTTTGAAGCAGTTTGAACGAGGCCGCGAAATTCCGGGCATAACTCGGGAGCGCCTCCGGTGATGTCGACGGTTTGTGGGCGATGCGTGCGGATCCAATCATTAATGCGATTTGCTATGTCCGGCGCGAGGGTTTCGGTGCGCCATGGAGCGGCGTCCACATGGCAGTGGCGGCAGGCTTGGTTGCACTGGCGGCCGATGTTGAGCTGCAGGGTCAGGAGAGCTTCGCGTTTCAGTGAAGCCTTGTGCGTCTGCAGTTGTTTTTCAAATCGGTTCACAGCGCGTCAATATAAAGGATGGACGCCTCAATGAAACGCCCTAATGATTTGTCCATGATCATGGCGATGCAAAATAACGAGGACAAGGTGGTGGTAATTACCGGAGTGGCGCGAGGACTAGGGCGGGCCATGGCTTTGGAATTCGCCGCCCAAGGCCACCGCGTGGCGGGGTGCAGTCGGAATGAGAAGAAACTGCAAAGCCTAGGCAGTGAACTGGGCGATCTACATGTGTTGCAGGTAGTGGATGTAACCGATGATCAGGCGGTTGCCGGGTGGGCGGAGGAGGTGTTGGACGAGTTGGGGGCGCCGGATTTGTTGATCAACAATGCGGCTGTGATTAACCGGAATCGTTTTCTTTGGGATTTGGGGGCGGCGGAGTTTGATGAGGTGATTGATATCAATATCAAGGGAGTCGCGAATGTGATTCGGCATTTTTTCAAACCGATGGCGAAAGCTGGGCGTGGGGTTATCGTGAATTTCAGCTCGGGTTGGGGGCGGAGTGCTTCGCCGGAAGTAGCGCCGTATTGTGCGACCAAATGGGCGATCGAAGGACTAACACAATCGCTGGCCCAGGAATTGCCAGAAGGAATGGCGACTGTTCCGCTCAACCCGGGTGTGATCAATACGGATATGTTGCGCAGTTGTTTCGGACCTTCTGCGGCGGATTTTCCGTCGACCGAGGAATGGGCGGAGATGGCGGTTCCGTTTCTATTGGGTTTAGGCCCGGAGCAAAACGGGCAATCCCTGACGGTTAGTTAGTTTCGACTTGTTCACAGGCTGTGAATTTGTTACCGTCTCGCAAATGGCACATTCGCCACGGAAAGATGATTCCTCCAAAGCCATGATGCTTGGAGTAGGTTTGGACTCGGACGGTCACAAAAGAGTCACCAAGGGAGAGAACTTTGCGCTCGTGGGGGGCTCAAAGGAAACTCACGAGGAGATGACCGAGAAAGCTGTGAAGATCAACGAAAAGTTGAATGAACGCGGCAAACGGCTGGACAATGTCAGCCGTGAGGAGTTCAACGATATCGCCCACGATGTGGGCCTGCACCGGTTTGATCCCGAGCAGAATTAACCCCGCGCATGTATTTCAAATTCCCTTTTATCTATGATGGATTTCGGCATGGCCGGAAGCGTCTGAATCTCTCGCAATACATCCAGGTGGTTCACAGACCTCTGGGCGTTGAGTGAGGAACAGGACAAGTAAGGCTACTGACAGGTCTTCACCCGCCAATCTCTCGGTTGGCGGGTGAAGTTTTTTAAGTCCAAGTGAGCGGGTCGACTTGGTAGTAGTCGGCAAAAAGTTCGTAGAGTTCGGGGCGTTTCTTTTTGAGGTAGTACGGTTTTTCAAAAAACGTTTCCGTCACGACGCTAAAGAATTCGGCTGGGTT
>DPAW01000059.1:0-1999 GCA_003517285.1 Verrucomicrobiales bacterium | reverse complement strand
GCGAATACCCTTGAGCAAACCGATTGCCAGCGTTCGTATTGTTCGGGGGAGCCCAAAATAGGGGCACCGTCTGCCTGGCCATCGGCCTGATCGAGTTGATGAGCGAATTCGTGTAGCACAAGGTTTCGTCCGTCCTTGGCATTGGCCGCGCCGGTGCGTGTGTTGTCCCAGGACAAAACCACAAGGCCATTTTCCCAAGACTGGCCAAGTACAAGGATCTCGCGCTCGCTTTGCACGCCGCCAACAGAATCATGCTGCGTGGCCGTATAGGCGCTTGGGCGTATGACGACTGATTTGAGTTTGGCGGGGAAGAAAGTGTTTTGATTTACCAATAACAAGCACGCTTGGCTGGCGGTAAGGACGCGAATTTCGTCCGTGATTTCAAGCCCTTCAACGCCGCGAATCTCAATGCGTTCCAGAAAAACCATCGTCAATTGCTCGAGCTGATCGCGCAAATTCTCAGGAAGCCGCCGGTAAATTGGCCATTTTTCCTTAAGGATTTCACGCCATTCCAGTGGGAAAGGGCGGTGATGAATTTTGAGCGTCGGTTGCGCTTGTTCAAACTGAAGGAACTTGGAGGCGAGAGCGGCTGCTACGATTGTTCCTGCTCCTATGAGGTATTCGATCATTGTTTCGGTTCAGGCCAGTTCAGGTGCCGATGCAAAAATGCGTACGTGGCTTGGCCGTTGATGGTGTGTGGCCCGTTGAAGTACTCGATCTCGGTGCGTTCCGGAATCTTTAATTGCGCATAGAGTCGGCGCACTTTGGCGAATTCATAGGCCACCCACTCATCGGGCGCCACCCCGTCGTGATGGCCGCGCTCGACCATGAAGGGCCGCGGCGCAATGAGAGCGGCCATTTCAGCGTAATTAAATGTGTGACCGAGATTATATTCAAAGATTTCGTATTCGCCGGTAAAGATATAGCTGTAGCGGGCGTCCACGGTCGTGTTCTTAAGGATCCATTCATTAAAATCTGCTGAACAAATAGAAAGGCAATATCGCGGCTCTAGAGCTGGAATGCGCATGGCGGATTTGCCGCCGTAAGACAGACCGTAAAAACCAATCCGCTTGGGATCGACATAAGCTTGAGATTCGAGCCAATCTAGAATGCGGCTGTGCTGCGGAACGATAATGGAAAAGAGAGACTTGCCCAGTGGATTAGCTTTGCGTTGCAGCACCCGAAAAGCGTCGCGACCGCGGTAGGGGTTGTGTGGTGCAAACACAATGAAGCCGCGATCAGCCAATTCTGCAGCGAAACCTTTATATGCCCGGTAGGCCCGTGATTGTTGATCGCGCGTGATGGTATCCATTGGAAGCCCCTCCAAACCGTGTTGGCAGACCACAACCGGCCGGCGTTCATTGGGTTTTATGTCTTTGGGGAGGAGTAAGTGACCCCAGGCAAACACATCTTTCCATATGTCGAGCGTGACCTCGTATCCCGTCCATTCTTCGGTTTCGAGAATTTTTCTGGAATGTGGATTGATGGGGATATCCGGTTTGTGGAATTCCCCGATTACTTCGCGGCTTAAGCGGTCGCGATGGAGTTGGGTGTGTTCGTGCCAATTTTCGGTTTGTTTGTAATCGAGGTTGTTCCAAAATTCCTTTGTGCGGTGATATTCGGAAAAGCGAAGTAGCTGCTGTGTGTGTTCTTCCAATTCGCGAACCATGCGTTTTTGGCGTTCCTGCGGGATTGGGCTATGCAGCACCTTGGGGGGAGCTTTCGTCGAATGCCAGTTGGCTGGGGGGGTGACTTGAAGGCCTTTCAAGAACAGATCCAAAGATTGTTTGTTGGCAAAATTGTTTAGAGGTTTTTCGTTGGCGGTGTAGAAGAAAGATTTCGGCGGGATGTGGGTTCGCTTCATGGCTTTCCGGACTTCGCTGGATACGGTTGCAAACGCGGGCGTCTTCAATGCGCCGGGAGCTGCGCCGCTTCGGCGTCCCGGTCGTGTGGCCGGTGGGCCGGAGATTGTTGGGATTGCTGCATGCTCAACGATCAA
>DPAW01000161.1:2386-4323 GCA_003517285.1 Verrucomicrobiales bacterium | reverse complement strand
CCAAACCCCCGGGCAAATGAGCGTGATCGAACTCACCGACGCCGGCCTAGAATGGCTGCGCAACCGCGACCGCCCGTCGTTGGAACTCACCCGCCCCGCACCCACCAAGTCCGAAAAAGGACCACGACCACGCAAAGCCCGCGCCGGCGAACTGGCCTGCGACCAGACCCTCTTCGATCAGCTTCGCACCCTGCGCCGCGAACTGGCCAGCGAACGCGGCGTGCCGCCCTACATCATTTTCGGCGACGTCGCCCTCCGCCACATGGCCCGCGAATACCCCTCCACCCTCGCCGAATTCGGCCACATCCACGGAGTCGGCGAAAAGAAACTCAACGAGTACGGTGAATTATTCACGCAAGCCATCACCACCTATTTGGAGACAAACCCAAAGCAGGGATTCGAGAGTTGAAGACAATAAAAACCTAACCCTTCCAGACACTCTCTAAGAAGAGAGGCATGATCATAGATCAATCATTCGGTTGACGCACAGGTTTGTTGCGGTGGACGTGCGGGTAGAATTTTTTATGAAGCTCGAGGAGACGGGCGAGTTCCTTGACGGGAGTTTTGTGATCATCCACCCGAATATCAATGAAGCGATCATTGAGGCCAGCATAGCCACCCTTGTCGCGCACAACCAGCAGGGCGGCGGATTGCCGACCTCGTTTATCGCCCCCGGCAGCCTCGGCGGCCGTGACGGCAGCGATCAGCCAGTCGGCGAGTTGGCCGTTGGGTTGTTTGCGGGCCTTTTCAAACGCAGCGGCCATATCGGTCACCACCTTTTCGCCGGCCAGAAGGTTGCCTTGCGCGGCGTAGTGATCGCCCGTTTTGTGGCCCGCCCAGGCGTTGCAGCGTTTGCCGGTAAAACTGGCGGCGCGGCCTTGGGCATCGACCATGCCGACCTGGCGCAGGGCACGGGCAGGATCGGCTTCAGTCAGGTTCTTCAGCACATCCTTGGGCGCCTGACCGGCGGCCATGAGCTTGAGGCCTTCGGGGCCGTAGGTGGTGTTGGCATAGGATTGCGTGGCCACCGCGCCGACGCCGGCCTTGGCCCAGGGCACGACGGAGCCGACTCCGAAAAATTTACTCTGAACCGCCACGCCTAAGTCGCCGGTGGCGGGATCGAAAGCAACGATGGAGTACGTGGCCACGGGACGGTCGGCGGCCTGTAGGGAAACACAGATGAACACGGATAGGAAAAGGGCGATTCGATGCATGGCGGTAGTGTAGTTGGGTTTCTGCGAATCGCAATGGTTTGCATTGTAAGGATTTAAAACCTTGTTCAAAGTCATCTTCGGAAGAAGTTTTGACACTTTGGAGGGTCACGGTACAACAAGCCCAAGCATGAATAATTCTCTCAAGGACAAGTGGGTTTTCATCACGGGCGCTTCGGCGGGATTTGGCGCGGAGGGCGCGGTGCATTTTGCGCGGGAAGGCGCACATCTGGTGATCGGCGCGCGCCGGGTTGATCGTTTGGAGGCAGTAGCCGCCCAGTGCCAAGAAGCCGGCGCGGCCTCGGTGCATTTTCATGAACTGGATGTCGCCTGCACAGCCAACGTAAACGCCTGTGTTGCCTGGCTCAAGGAGCTCACGCCGCAACTTGATGTGCTGGTGAACAACGCCGGGGGGGCGCACGGGACCGACACGGTGGCCGAGGGCAAGGACGCCGATTGGGAGGCGATGGTGCAGTCCAATTTCCTCGGGCTGATGCGCGTGACACGTGCGTGTTTGCCTCTCATGACGGAGAACGCCGGCAGCACCATCATCAATATCGGATCGATCGCAGGTCGTGTGGCCTACGAGGGCGGCTCAGTGTATTGCGGCGTGAAGGCGGCCGAGAAACAAATCACCCAGTCGCTGCGACTGGAACTCAACGGCACGGGCGTTCGAGTGGGCACGCTAGATCCGGGCCTAGCGGAGACAGAGTTTTCCATGGTCCG
>DPAW01000161.1:0-2042 GCA_003517285.1 Verrucomicrobiales bacterium | reverse complement strand
AAATCCGACAAAGTGTACGAAGGCCTCGATCCACTGGTGGCGGAAGACATCGCCGAGGCAATGATCTGGATGGCTACGCGCCCGCCGCACGTCTGCATCGACGAGATTTTGATCAAATGCACCGCCCAAGCCGCCGTGCACAAGACCCATAGAGTGACAAACTAATATGAAAAAAATAATCCCTCTCCTGCTTCTTTCGCTCACGTGGACTTCCCTCGCCCAGCCGCCAGATTCGCCGGTGCGAGTGGTGATGAATGGCTTTGTAGCCAATAATGTCATTGCCGGCAGCGTGACGGCCGTAGCGACTAAGTCAGATATCCTCATCCTAGAGACAACCGGCTTTACTAATCTGGAAAAGAAAACAACGATGCCGCCGGATGCGTTATTTTGGATCGCCAGCATGACCAAGCCAATGGCAGCCGTTTGCGTGCTTCAATTGCAGGAGGCGGGCAAGCTGTCGATTGAAGATCCAGTCGAGAAACATCTCCCAGAATTTGCCGGGCAATGGATGGTTGAAGCGCGGGCGAAGGATAAGCTCACGCTTAAGAAGCCTGCGCGCGCCATCACCATTCGGGATCTGCTCACCCACACCAGCGGCCTGCCCAATACCAACTCGCCGAGGCCGGAGAGCACTTTGGCCGAATTGGTGATGAGCTATTCCAAGACGCCTCTGCAGTTCGAGCCGGGCAGCCGCTGGAGTTACAGCAATGCCGGAATTAACGTTCTTGGCCGCATCGTAGAGGTCGTCAGCGACACGCCGTTTGCCGAGTACCTGCAGGCGCGTGTGCTCAATCCGTGCGGCATGAATGACACGACGTTTTGGCCTTCTCCCGCGCAAGCCAAGCGCATCGCCTCCAGTTACCGGCCGGATTCAAACGGCAAACTGCAACCGGTGGACGTGTACTTTCTCAAGGGCGGCCTCTCCAACCGCAAGCGCACACCCTACCCCGCCGGCGGCCTCTACTCCACGGCGGCCGATGTGGTGGCATTTTATCAAATGATGCTCAACGGCGGCACCTACAAGGGCAAACAGGTGTTGCAGAAAAAAACCGCGGCACTGATGACGCGTACGCAGACTGGCGACATTAAAACTGGCTTTGTCGACGGCATGAGCTGGGGACTGGGCTTTCAGGTGCTGAAGACGCCGATGGGCGTAACCGAAACGCTTTCGGCCGGCACCTACGGGCACGGCGGCGCGTATGCCACGCAAAGCTGGGCGGACCCCAAGACCGGCCGCATCGTGGTGCTGATGATCCAGCGCGCCGGTTTCCGAAACGGCGACAACTCGCCCGTGCGCAAGGCGTTCCAGGAAGCAGTGCAAAAACAATTCGGGCGTTGATGGACACCGCAGACGCACGCTTTGGCGGCATCGCCCGCCTTTACGGCAAAGACGGCCTAGCCAAGCTGCGCGCTGCGCATGTGGCGGTCATCGGCGTGGGTGGTGTCGGCTCGTGGAGTGCAGAGGCACTGGCCCGATCGGGCATTGGCAAGCTGACACTCGTGGACCTCGACGAGGTGTGTATCACCAACACCAATCGGCAAATCCATGCGCTTGAGGGCAGCATCAACAAGGCAAAGGTGAATGAACTAGCCTTGCGCATCCACCACATCCACCCCGACTGTACAGTGTACGCGCGCACGGAATTTTTCACCTCACAAACTGCTGATAGCATTCTCAGTGGCGGCTTTGATTACCTCATTGATGCCATCGACGGCCTCACCAATAAATGCCTGCTGCTTGATGAATGCCGAAAGCGAAAAATTCCAATCATCACCTGCGGAGCAGCCGGTGGCCGACGCGATGGCACGGCGGTGCGCGTGACCGATCTTACTCGAGCCAAGTACGACAAACTGCTCTTCAAAGTGCGCAAGCAATTGAGGCAGAAACACGACTTCCCTCGTGGAACCAAGAAATGGCAACTCCCCTGCGTCTACTCCGCCGAGCCTGTGCAATATCCCCAGCCCGACGGCACCGTCTGCGAAAATAAATCTGAAAGCAGTGAGTCATTGAGGCTAAACTGCGAAGCCGGACTCGGCGCCGC
>DPAW01000011.1 GCA_003517285.1 Verrucomicrobiales bacterium | reverse complement strand
AGGCGTTCGCCGATGCGCTGGCCGGTGGCGTGGGTCATGTCATCGCTGTACGGCAGGCCGAGGTAATAATCGAAACCCTGCCGCGTGGGTAGGAATTCGGGCTGATCGCCGAGATGCCATTTACCGATGCAGGCGGTCGCGTAGCCGGTCTTTTTCAAGGCCTCGGCAATCGTAATTTCATTCGGGTGCAGCCCATTCGGTGACACGGGCCGGAGCACGTGGCCGTCCTCAGGCGTCCAATCAAGGCCCACGCGGCGCGGATAACAACCGGTCATCAAGGCTGCCCGGCTCGGGGTGCACACGCCGCTGGCGCTGTAAAAACTGGTGAGCTTGCGCCCTTCCCGTGCCATGCGATCGAGATTCGGCGTGCGATGCAACCGGCTCCCAAACGGCCCAATATCGCCGTAGCCGAGGTTGTCGGCCATGATGAGAATGAAATTGGGCTGCGCGGGCGGAACCTTCGCGTGCAACGAACAATGGATCAAGAAAAGGAGAAGCAACAGACGCATGACCTGAGCGTACGGACGTGGATGAAGATGTCAAAGCCCCGTGTTTTTTGAATTCCAAAACAAAACCGAGTGTCATATAATATAGAGCAATGAGTGACGGAACTGCATTTTGCCCGGGCCCGGTTTCGCGGCGGTCTTTTTTGGAGATCGGCGGGACGGCGTGCGGGCTGGGCCTCTCGGGTTTGCTGGAGGCGCAGGCGAAGAATGCAGCGCCGGGTGTGTCCGGCAAGGATACCTCCGTCATTTTTGTTTGGCTTCCGGGCGGTCCGCCGCACATGGAGATGTATGACATGAAGCCAGAGGCGCCGAGCGAGTATCGGGGTGAGTTCATGCCGATAAAAACCAATGTGCCCGGTATGGAGGTGTGTGAGTTGTTCCCGAGGCACGCAAAGATCGCTGACAAATTTAACATCATCCGCTCGATCCATCATGGCTTTGCCGATCATGGTGGCGGTCACAAACGGTTTCTCACCGGCCGCAAACCGGCCACGCCGACCGGCACGCTGAACAACACACCGTGCGTCGGCTCCATGGCGTCAGCGGTGCTTGACGATAAGCGGGACACGAAGGGGTTGCCGAATTACGTGGTGATGGGTAACGGACGCGTGAACAGCGTGGACACGTTTGCTTTCGGTAGCGCCTACCTCGGCAGCCACACGCACCCCTACCGCATTTCCGCTGACCCGAGCCTACCGAATTTCAAGGTGGATGATGTGTCGCTGGATCGCGCGATGACCGATCGCTTGGGCGACCGCAACACGCTGTTGAAGGGCTTTGATAATTTTCGACGCGACGTGGACACCAGCGGTTTGCTGGGCACCATGGATGTCTTCAATCGCAAAGCTATGGAGATGATGACCAGCTCAACCGTGCGCGAGGCGTTTGACATCACACAGGAAAAGGACGCCGTGCGCGAACGGTTTGCCATGCATCCGTGGGGCCAGCAGGCGATTCTCGCCCGCCGCCTTGTGGAGCGCGGGGTGCCGTGGGTGACGGTGGTGATGGAGAACCCCTACGGCGTGGGCGGCATACCATGGCTCAAGGAAGGTGTGTACAATTGGGACAGCCACGCGGTGAATTGTCATATTTTCAAAGACGCCAAGGTGCGTTTCCCGCTGTACGATCAGGTGATCACGGCGATGATTGAGGATTTGTACGCGCGCGGCTTAGATAAGCGCGTGTTGTTGGTGGTGACCGGCGAATTCGGCCGTACACCGCGCCTCACCGTGCGGCCCGGCAGCAAGACCAAGGTGGATCAACCTGGTCGCGACCACTGGCCGCGCGCCATGAGCATGTTGGTATCCGGTGGTGGCATGCGAACCGGCCAGGTCATTGGTGCTACTAATTCAAAGGGCGAAGAGCCCGTGGAACGCGCTATGGCCCCGAATGATCTTTGGGCGACGGTGTATCAGCATCTCGGCGTGGATTACACCCACGAATTCCCCGACCACGCCGGCCGTCCCATGCCGATGCTCCCCTTCGGTGAGCCGATCCCCGAACTGGCGCCGGTCACCTAGGCTCTAGGCTTCTTAGCTCTTCCAATTTTTCTTTCAAGCTTGAGGGTCGGGAAAATAAATCCAAGTGTGAGGGTTCAGCTCATAGAAGCAGTTCATTAAACGGTAAACATCTGGAGCACTTTTTTGTAATTTTTTGGGCATATCAAAATAAACTACGGTGGCAACCGCAAAGAATTCCTCAGGATTCGTACTACCGTATTTTCTTATTATGTTTTCTCGACCTTCTTCGTATATCTTTTCAAGGTCCTCATGCATTTTTTCAATCACTTCCTGCCATTGGCTAGCTGTCTCGATATTTTTTGCCTTAAATATTTGGCCATCAGGTAGATGGATTTCCACCACTTTACCCCGTCGATGCTGCTCCTTGAGTTCAAAAGGGTTGCCATCACATGATTTGTCGGCTGCAGAATCCAGAGCATGAGCAAATTCATGGGTGATGACATTACGTTTGTCTTCTGTTGTACTTGAACCTCCGAGGGTGCTATCCCACGCAAGAACCACAGTACCATTGGTATAATCCCACCACCCACCCCATTTACCCTCGAGCGTATCTCGGGCTATCTGAATCTTTTTTACCACGCTATAGAGGTTGACACACTCGAGTGGGTCATCTCTTAGATTCAGGATGAGAATGCAGGCTTCAGCGGCAACCAAGACTCGCATTTCCTCGGTGATTTCAATGGGGGGCTCTTCTCCCTCAAAGGGAGCGAACTCAATTCTATCCAGAAAGAGGCTAATGAGCTCGTGGAGTTTTGGTTTAAGATTCACCGGTAATGCCCGGTAAAGGGATGATTGTTTCAAAAGAATTTCAGGCCAATGGTCCGGGAAGGGTTTTTGAACCTCCGCTTGCCCGTCTTGTTGATCCCAGCGGATAGGGTCCAATTGGTAAAATGTTTTGAGTATCTCATAGATTTCTGGACATTCCGTTTTTAAGCGAGTGCTTTGCTCGAAAAAAGCTTCGGTGGCACAGGGGAAAAATTCTGCCCGGCGCCTGTCTTCCCCGTAAGTATGGAGCCCATATTCCTTGATCACATGGCCTTTGCCCGATTTGTGGGCTTCTTCCAAACGTGTATATTCACGGTCCACCATTTCCTCCCATATTTTGCGATCAGGAGAAAGTACTGGCACCGGCACACTTTGAGCCACCCGGTCATCCGCATTATCCAGTATATGGGCAAATTCGTGTAGGGTGATATTATAATTGTCACCCTCATCCTCCATGCCTTCCTTCGTCCAGTACCAATTTAATCGTACTCGATTCACGGTGGCATCACCGTCCCAGTTACCTGTGCCTTCGGGTTTACTCTTCCATATTTCCACACGCTCGACGTGTCGGTAATCCTGGAAGCCACGATTGAGAATCAGGATACAGGCTTCTGCAGCCACACATAGGCGCATTTTGTCGGTGAGGCGTCGAAATCCCTTTACCTCTAGGTTGATTTCATCGAGGAAAATATGGATGAGTTCGTGAAGTTTTACCTGTAGCTCAGCAGGCAGGCGTGAGTAATGTTTTACGTTGCGAATAAGGCATTGTTTCCATTCCTCCGGGAATGTTTTGGCACCCAGTTCCATTCGTCTGAGTTCAACCCAGTAATGCGGCCAGCTCCAGTAATGCCCTGTGAAGATTTCATATATGTCAGGAAGATCTTTTTTCATGCACTCTGGTCGGCAGAAAAAATGGATTGTGTATTCGCGAAAGAAGTCCGACAGGGACATTGAGCCCGTCGGTAGTTCCCAGTTCAGAAGAATATTGCTGCTCAATCGATTGTGATATGCCCGCAGAGCTTCCTCGAATGGGCTCTGGACGGCCTGCCAATCCTGCCCCCTGGATAATCGGTTGGTAAGAGCAGATAGGATTGGTTGGGATGTGGATCGCGATAGGTTGATATTATCATTAATTGCTTTCCATGAAAAATGGATCTCTTCCTCCACGGCGTCCAGGTAAGTGTCGCGTGGCATCCCATCCATATTAAACTCATCAGGATGCAATATGATGCGTTTAAATCCCGTGAAAATATCCCACTCCCTTCCGAGTTTTAAAATGCAGGCCTGACCGGCAAAGGTGATTTTTATCGGTTCAGTGACCTTGAGTCCATCGCGTCCTTCAAAAGGGTATTTTCTAATAAATTCACCGACGAGTTCGATTAATTTGCGTTTTTGCTCAGGGGGAAGGACCCTGTAAAGAGCCATTTCCTCCTCCAGTATTCCCGGAACGGTACCAGGAATCGGGTCGATAATGACTGGCGGTATCTCCTCTACTTCTTCTTCCCCCCAATAGGAGGTATTGAGTTTATAAAAGGAATTTAATTGGCGATAAATTGCTGATTCAGATTTATGTAGCTCCCTGGGTTGATCAAAATATACTTCGGAGGCTGCAGCAAAAAATTCACAGGGGTTGGGGCTGCCGTCTTCTTCTCTAATCAATATATTTCTATCGAGTATCTCGATAATCTTATAATTATCGTATAACTTTTCTAGCCAGCTCTTCCATGGTTTGTATTGAGGAGAATTTTTATTAAAGGGAATACCTCCGAATTCATAGTCCGGCACATTGTCCAGTGCGTGGGCAAATTCATGTATGATTACACTGCCATTATCGATGCTGGTTTTCATCCCCGTTGAGGCGTAATGCCACATCAGGTAAACTACCTCACATCCACCCAGGCCCACGGCATGATCTTTGGTGAGTATTCCCCGCGAAATGATCACCCGTTTCATTTTCCGGTAGTATTCAAAGCATTCAAAAACGTCTGATTTCACATTTAGGATTAACAGGCACGCATCTGCTGCGATGTTAACGCGCATTTCCTCAGTAATTTCAAGGGGTGGGTGCTCTTTCTCAAAGGGTGAAAAATCGACCTCACACAAAAAAATATTGATGAGTTTGTGAAGTTTTGGTTTCAGCTTTTTCGGGATTCTCCGGTAAAGAGAGGAATTTTTTCCCAAAGCTTTTATCCAATGTTCAGGTAAAGTAATCTTGGCCACTTCATCGAGTGGATTCACCTTGGGTTTCCAAAAGGTGAGGGTGACGGGAAACTTAGGGATTTGCTCCTCTTTGACATCCCTTAATCTTTGGATTGCACCGGGTAAAGGGATCAGAGGGGAGGTGTCTTGGGTGGGCTGGTTAATTTTGAACCCATCACTGAACTTCATGGTTTTATCAGGCCCAAAAATAAATTCGGCCCCAAAATGCATGCATCCCCTCAATAAGAGCCAACTGGCATATCCGAGTATAATGAAGGTGGGAAATAAACAGACAGAATATCCGCTTAGACTAAGGCTTGCTGATATGAAGAGTATAACGGTACCAATGGTACCGACACCTGAGCAGCCAAAGCCTATCAAGCAAAGGCCGCAATACAAACCGGCAATCAGTCGCGAACCACTGTTCTGATCATGAGAATCCACCTGTTCTAGGGTTAGAATACAAAAAAACGGCCCCAAAAGCGGGCCGTAACTCACCTAAATTGTGCTAAAATCCTAGCTAATGGCTTCGAGTGCGGGATCGCTCATCAGGTTGGAATTGGATTCCAAGGCGAAGCTCAGGGCATTTTGCAGGTCATTCATTTGTCCGACGGCGGCAAATGTGTCGTTGCCAGTTTGGCTGAGATCATCGGCAACACCTTGAGCAAAGGCTTTTACGGGGTCGCCCTCGCTCACTGCGGCGGCTACTGCCTGCGCCGCTGCGGCAAAGTCCAGTCGAGAAAAATCAGCAGTCGGAGTCGAGCGTTCGCGGACGGTCTCGCTTTGAGGTTGCGCCGGAGGCGCGGGTACCGCAGGGCTTTGACGGCTTTTTACGCCATCAAATGCAGTCGCCTGCGGAAAACCTCCAATGCTGTTAATATCGAGAGACACCTAAGTTGGTAAGGGTTGCGTCCTTGGTTTCTTTTTACCTACCACAGGGTAGAAAGCTGTGCAAGTGAAATTTACGTATTTACCCAGAAAAACTACTGATTGTACGTGTTCGGGGTATTCCGTACGTGTGCGGATTTATTTTCCGGCGGGGTCTTTTCTGGGCGTTTACATCCTTCGGTGAATAGTAGGAAAAGCATGGGTACAATCACAATCAGCACGATGAAAATCAGCGTGCTGTTACGGATGGAGGTGAGCAGATCGTTGGTGCGATCCAGTCGTTGTAGCAGTTTTTGACGAAACTCATCGGTATCCGGCGCGGCCTCTTCGGCATCCTGCAAGCGGATGGTTTGATCCTGACCCAGGACCAGCCAACAGATCACCGCGAGCAACACGACGCCCAGCGTGATGATGAATCCGGTGTCATCCTCCATTTTGGCCAGCAGCATTAAAGGCATGGCGAACTTTATGGAGTTGGCTCCGCGAGCGCAAAGGCAAATAATTCGCCGCATGGAACCGCTGGAACCGCCCGCCCTGCATCAGGCCCAGGCCGCTTATGGCTGGCTGGAGTTGGGGAATGTGGAGGAGGCCTTTGCTGAACTCGAGCGATTGCCGAAAGAGTTACAGTTGTTGCCGGCGGTGCAGGCGGTACGGTTGGATTGTCTGATGGCCGCCAAAAACTGGAATGCAGCGGTGAAATTGGCGCAGGTGTTGTGTGGGGAATTAGCTGAGGAGCCGGGCTTGTGGTTGCACTACGCGTACGCCGCCCGGCGGTGTGCGGGTGGCAGCATTGAGGCGGCGTACGAGCTGCTGGCACCCTGCGTGGAACGGTTTCCTGAGGAATGGCTGATTCCATATAATGTCGCCTGTTATCTGTGCCCAATGGACCGGCTGGACGAGGCGCGGGCGATGCTGGAGATGGCCCGCGTTAAAGGCGGCGAGCGCGTGGATGCGATGGCCAAGGATGATGAAGACTTGGCGCCGTTAAATTTGTAGTCCGGGCTACAAGGCGCCCTTCAGTACACTCAGAAACTTCTCCACATCCGCGGCGGTGTTGTAGCCGTGCAGCGCCATGCGCAGGCGACCGGCGTGGTTCATCACGTGCACCTCGGCGGCTTCCAGTGTGGCGTGAATGGAGTCGGCGCGGTCGTGCCGGATGGCGAGGATGCCGCTGGCGTTGCCGTCGCGTTGGGCGGCCATGGGCGTGAGGTTCAGCTCGCGCAGGCCGGTTTCCAACTGGGAAACCAGCGGATCGGCGTGGGTGGTGATGTTGGCAACTCCGATCTGTTCGAGATAACGCAACGCGGCATTGAGGGCGTAGATGGCAGCGTAGTTTGGCATGCCCACGGAGAAACTTGCGGCGCCGGGCTTACGCACGGTGCGTTCAAAGCGATCGGCTTCAAAGGCGTTTTGCAGATGATACCAGCCGCCGGCGTGGGTGGTTAGGTCGCGCCCGTTTTCGCGATTCTCCGGGATGCCGACCACACAACCGCCATGCACGCCGAGGGTCCACTTGTGCGTGCTGGAAATGAGAATGTCGAAATCGGTGCAGTCCAGCTCCACACGGCCGAGTGCCTGGGTAACATCCACGGCCACAATTGCCCGTGGCGCGTGCGCGCGCACGGTCTCGATGAAGGGCGACCAATCTAACCGGTGGCCGTTGTAAAAGCTCACGAGCGACACCTGCACGAGTCGTGTGTGTTCATTGAGCAGAGCCGGGAGATCATCGGCGTCCAGCGCGCCCTCTCGCGCCTGCCACAGGCGAGTTTGCGGTGGCTCCGCGGCATTGAGCCATGGGGTAGCACCGGC
>DPAW01000054.1:13794-14024 GCA_003517285.1 Verrucomicrobiales bacterium | reverse complement strand
GGCTGTCAGCAGTTGTTGGCCCAGAAAAAACAGGAACGGCGACAGGCGGGCTGATGCCGCACTGCCGCCGTTCGTGAGTTTAATTTTTTCCCGCGCTTACTTCAGGCTCTTAATGCGCACATTGCGGAACTGCACCGCTGCGCCGTGTCCGGCGAAGCCAAAGTGACCCTCGGTGCGCAGGCGCCCCTTGTACTTGGCAATGGGCGCCATGGATTTCTCCACCTTGCTCA
>DPAW01000054.1:3763-13481 GCA_003517285.1 Verrucomicrobiales bacterium | reverse complement strand
CATGGATTTCTCCACCTTGCTCAGATCCGCATCAAGGATGGTTTCGCCGTTGAGCACGACCTTGATAGTGTGGCCTTTCACGGTGACTTCCTGGGTGTTCCATTCGCCCGGTTTTTTGAGGAACCCGCGCTTGGCGGCGACCATACCATAGGCACTGCCGTGGTACTGCGCCGGGTGAAGCTTCGCGTATTTCTTGGAAGTGTTGTCGAGCACCTGCAATTCGCACATGCCCACGTAGGCGGTGTCGCCCTTGCCGGGGTACCGAATGGCAAGACCGTTGTTGCCGCCTTCGGGCAGCTTGATCTCCAAGCGCACGACAAAATCGTCGTAGCTGTCCTTGGTGTAGATGGTGCCGCCTTTGCCGGGCTTGCACTGGATAGTGCCGTCGGTGACCTGATAGTTGTCAATCGGGCCGGCCCAACCGGTGAAATCCTTACCGTTGAAAAGGGGCTTGAAGCCTTTCTCCTCAGCGACCGCGTTGAGGCTCAGGCTCAGCAGCAGAGTGAGTACGATGAGTGGTTTTTTCATATTAGTTCAATTCCTTGATGAAGATATTGCGCCAGCAGATTTCGCCGCCGTGGGTTTGCAACTGGATCGGGCCGCGGGCAATCAGAGGCTTGCGGTTGGCTTTGGGCGTTTTGCGGTCCCAGAAATTGGTGAGGGACGCATTGTCCACGACGAGTTTGCCATTGAGCTTGATGGTGACCTTGTCGCCGACCATTTTAATGTAGAAGGTGTTCCATTCGCCGAAAGGCTTATCGGCCAGCACGAGCGGATCGCGGCCGGGCGTGCCAGCGGGGCCGTTATTCCACAGACCGCCGGAGCCTTTGTCCGCGCCGATCTTCCATTTGCCACCTTCCTTGGTAGTGTCCCAAATCTGCACTTGCGGCACGCCGCGCAGATAAATACCGCTGTCGGCCTTGGCGACGGTTTTGTAGTCCACGTACAACTCAAAGTCGCCGTAGTTTTTCACGGTGCTCAGGTAAAGGCCATGCCCGTCATTGATCAGGATGCCGTCCTTCACGGACCAGTGTTGTTGGATGTCCTTGAGGCTGTCCGCCTTTTTCTTGGCCAACGCCTTCTTGTCCAGCGCCATCCATTTGGCGGGGTCTTCAGTCTTCAACCCCCACCAGCCCTTGAGGTCTTTGCCGTTGAACAGGGCCTTGAATCCCTTGGGCGGCTGGTTGAGGTCGGCGCCCGTCACAGTGACGGCCGCGAGGAGGAATGCGGGGATGAGTTTCATCAGTTTCATGACAAAAAAATCGTTCGTGGAACGGCCCGATGATGGGCTGACCACGAACGATTGCAAGCCCGGTCTGCGTTTGCCTAGCTAATCTTCGGCAGGCTCGCCGCAGCGATGGCTTGGCCGTGGCGTTTCTCGGTTTCATCCGGGAAGTGGAACTTTATCCGTTCTGCCAGTTCCGGAAATTCCGAGGCCATTACTTCCTTGGAGCGCGTGATGATGTGCTCACCGCCGGGGCCGGTGGTCACGCGGCCCAGCAGCAGCACGTACTGGAATTCATAAAACTCCGCGTAATGCGCCAGCGTGTAGCCGAGGTAAATCCCAATGGCGTCGTAAATCTTCAGCGCGCGCTCGTCGCCTGCTTCCATCAGCTTTTGCACGATCTTCAACTGCTCGGGCATGCTCAAGCTGGCATCGTACTCAATGCCCGAAGCCGGCAGCAGGCGGGCGACTGCTTGTTGCGAGAAATACTGGGCACCCACGCCAAGGTCGCCGCTCCATTCATCGGCCGGTGCCTCGGGGTGCAGATCCACCGGGGCAAAGGCCAGCTCGCTGAGCCACGTGGTGATGTTGCCATCCATATCCACATACCCGCCGCCTTCACTCGTGCCCATGGCAATGCCGAGCACACCGTTGCCGGATTCACCCTTCTTGCGCAGCGCCATTGAGCCGGCCAGGGCAGTCACCTCACCGTCATTAATCACTTCCAGCGGGCAATTCCATTCCTCGGCAATGTTGGTGAACATATCGCGCACCACGGCCTCGAAATCCTCAGGGCCCACGCCGCGAAAAAGCGAGGCCCACGTTACCTTGTTGTGCGAGTAACAGCCGGCGGCGCTGCCGCCAATGGCGTCCACGCGCGGGAGATGTTCGGCGGCGCGCTTTAGGGAATCGATGATGCCTTCGTAATGATAGTCCGGGTTCGGCTCAAAGTACGGATCCCACACGATCTCTTCGCTGAACTTTACTTCTCCATCAATCACCGCCGCCGCCTTGCGGTCACTGCCGCCCAAGTCGAAGCCGATGCGGCAACCGTCCAAGTGCCGGCCAATCGGGCGCGCCTGAAAATTTTCTGCGGGCAATTCGGCGCAAGCCACCACCTCGAGCGAGTGACGATTGTTCTTCACGCCAATCACGTCGTCGTCAAATTTGCCGAACTCGTTAGTGCGATAATAATCCTGTAGCCGATCGACATAAGCATCCGCGCCGCTCAGGTGAATCTTCCAGCCGCCGCGTTGCCACAGGAGAAATTTTACCATGCGCTCGAGGTGACGGAAATTGTTAGGCTCCAGATCGTGATCAGCCGAGAACAGCACGGTGCGGTGATGAAACACGGAACCATCAGCCTGCTCGAGGCCGATACCGACGTCCACTGCCGCGCCGGTGTCACGAACCGCCGCCTCGAAGGCGCGGTTCACCAAGATCGCCGGGCGAAAGGTGGGATGGAGTTCAGGAAGAAACTTCGGTTCGGGCAAAAGATTCACGTCACTCATTTTTCGGGGGGCGAATCCTGTTCTTTCCGCACTTGCTTGGCAAGCCATTGCAGGCCAGCCTCGGGGATTATTTCGTGGCCGCCCTGAAAAATCGTCACCCGCGCGGCGCCTGATTTTCTGCGGAAAAGAACAGTTTTTCGCCCATAACGCGAATCGACTGCCGCTTCTTTTCGCAAGGTGGTCGGCACCTTGGCCGTTTTTACAAACTCTCCGATCAACGCCGGGCTGAGCCGATCCTTGGGCGCCGCCAACGCGTTGAAGGCCTCCAGCGAATGGCTGATCGGCACACTGCCGTCGTGGCCGTCAGTGATGCCGGCGTTGATGTCCAGATTCACGCCGCGCGCGCGGGCCATGTAGGTAATGGCCGAGCGTTTCAAGGCATCCGCATGCGCCGGCGTGCCGGGCACAGGTTTATGACCGCCCAGCGCCGCCTCAATCTCGCCCGCATATCGCAGCTTGCGGGCGGCCGTTTCTGCATGCCACTTCACCAAATCTGAAATCGGCACCCACGCCGAGACACCCGCCCACAGTTTAGGCGCACGCCCCGCCATCAATAGGCTCGCATAACCACCGCCCGAGGCTCCAATTACATAAATTCGATTAGGATCAACGTTCCCTTGCTGCTTAGCCCACGAAACAGCACTGAGAATATCCTGTACTGCAAGCTCCGAGCCCATCGAAGACGGCGTACGATTACGCCCACGGAAGTTAGGATGAATGAAGTGCCAATCGTGATTCACAGCCCACTGACCGTAAGAAGTGTTCGCCTGCCGATAATCGCTAGACCACGAATGCAACCCCACCAACAACGGTCTCGCTTTTTTGGTTTTTGGCGCAAAATGTAGCGATGGCTGATCAGATTTATCTGCTGCACTGCGGTATTTGATTTCCTTAATTTCCGCTGGCCAACCTCTTAAAGCGGCCTGAGTGCCTGTAGCAACAAACAGTATTATTAATATCAGTAGAGGTTTCACGTACGCAGTTTGCCAAAGACACACAAAAGTCGAAAAGTCTTTTCCGTCACTAGTCAATGAATAGGATGCGGCCGTGTCACGCATTCGGATCGCAACACTGGAAGAAATTGAGGAGGGCAAAACCATCAAATTCTCATTCACACGTGGAGAGCGACTATTGGAAGGGTTTGTTGGACGATTTAAAGGGAAACTATTTGCTTACGAAAATACCTGCCGGCACATTCCGATTTCACTCGATTACGGCGATAACCGGTTTTTCACTAATCAGGGCGATGCGCTGATGTGCCAGACACACGGCGCGGTATATGAACCCGACACGGGGCTCTGCACGCGCGGGCCATGTGCGGGGGCGAGTTTGTTTCCCCTAGAGGTGGTGGAGGAAGACGGCGTGTTGTGGTTTGAGGAGGACTAAATTACTTCTAAGCCAGTACGCCCTTCACCACTTTGCCGTGCACATCGGTGAGGCGATATTTGCGGCCTTGGAAACGGTAATAGAGTTTCTCGTGATCCATACCCATGAGATGCAGGATGGTGGCCTGTAGATCGTGCACGTGCACCTTGTCCTCGGCGACCTTGAAGCCCAGCTCGTCGCTGGCGCCGTAGGTGCCGGGCTTGGTGCCACCGCCGGCCATCCATTGAGTGTAAACGTCCGGATAATGATCGCGCCCAAGCACTTTACCCTTGGCTGTGCGGCCTTCGCGGAAGGGCGTGCGACCGAATTCGCCGCCCCACACGATGAGGGTATCCTCAAATAATCCGCGCTCCTTGAGATCCTTGATTAGTGCGGCGATGGGTTTATCCATCGTCTTGCATTTGTTGCGCAGACCATCGCCGAGGCCGGTTCCGGCGCCGGTACCGTGGAAATCCCAGCCCCAATCGAAGAGGTGTACAAAACGTACTCCCTTTTCCACTAAGCGCCGAGCAAGCAAAATGTTGTTGGCCAAACTTCCCGCGCCGGGCTTGGCGCCATAGCTGTCGAGGATGTGCTGCGGCTCCTTAGTAATATCCATGACTTCTGGCACGCTTGCCTGCATGCGATAAGCCATCTCGTACTGCGCAATACGCGTGATAGTCTCGGGGCTACCGAGTTCCTTCGCCTGAATGCGATTCAGGTCATTGAGCGCATCAAGGCTCTTACGGCGCAACGCACGGCTCATGCCTTTGGGGTTGGACACATAGAGCACCGGATCGCCCTTGGACCGACATTGCACGCCCTGAAACACGCTAGGCATAAAGCCGCTCCCAAAGGAGTTCTTCCCGCCATTGGGCTGTACGCCGCTGGAGATGAGTGCCACGAAGCCAGGTAGATTCTGGTTCGCGCTGCCGAGCCCGTACGTGACCCACGAACCCATGCTCGGCCGACCTTCGCGCGCGTTACCGGTGTAGAGCAGCAGCTCCGCCGGCGCGTGGTTAAACTGATCCGTCGTCATGGATTTGATAAACGAAATATCGTCCACGTGCTTGGCCAGCTCCGGCACCGCGTCGCTCATCCACGCGCCGGTTTGTCCGTGCTGTTTGAAATCGTGCGGCGTGCCCATCAGCTTCGGCACGCCCGAGGTAAAGGCAAACCGCCGGCCTTTCAGATATTCGTCCGGACAATTCTCGCCTTCCCGCTTCTGCAGCTGCGGCTTGTAATCGAACATGTCCAAAACTGGCGGTGACCCGGTCATGTGCAGGTAAATGACGGCCTTAGCTTTGGGCGCAAAATGCGGGCGGCGTGGTTTGAGCGGTTGCGTGGGATCAAACTCCACATCGGCCGAGGCCGTTTGCGCGCCGCCTATCATCGAGGTCAGCGCTGCCGCGCCTAGACCCATCCCTGCCTCGCCGAGAAACTGTCGGCGCGTGCGATGTAAAAGCTGTTCGTGTTGCAGATTCATTTTGGTAATCAGGTTAACGTTTCATGAACATCTCATCGAGATTCAAAATTACATTGCCGACGATGGTCCAAGCCGCAAGCTCGTCGGCTTTCATGCCCTCAGGAAGCGGACCAAGCGGGTCGGTGGCCATCATCTTGGCGGCCTCGGGATCCTGTTGGTAATCGGCCAGCAATTCGTTGAAGAGTTCCTCCAGACGACCCACCTCGGCGGGCTTGGGCTCACGCGAGAGGCATAGGCGCAGACCGAAAGTCACCCGCGCGGCCGCCGTGTCGCCACCCTCTTTCATCATGCGGCGGGCCAGAGCCTGTGAGGCTTCCACGTACACTGGATCGTTCATCGTCACCAATGCTTGCAGCGGAGTGTTGGTGGGCACTCGGCGCACGGTGCAAACGTTGCGGTTTGGCGCATCAAACGCCGCCATGGAGGGGTACGGATTGGTGCGGCGCCAGTGGGTGTAAATACCGCGGCGATACTTGTCCTCGCCCGCGCTAGTTTTCCAGTCCATACCCGGCCCAAACGCCGCCGACACACCGAAGCTTGGTTGATAAGGCTTCACCGGCACGCCGTACATTTTGCTGCTGAGTAAGCCACTGACGAACATTGCCTGATCGCGGATCATCTCGGCGGTCAACCGCAAGCGCGGTCCGCGCGCGTAAAAGCGGTTGGCCGGGTCGTTCTCCAAATGTTCCGGTGTGGAGCGTGAGTCCTGCCGGTACGCGGCGCTGGTGACCAGCAGTTTGAGAAACGTCTTAGGATCCCACTTCACCCGCACCAACTCGGTGGCCAGCCAGTCGAGCAACGCCGGATGCGTCGGCAATTCGCCCTGCGAACCAAACTCCTCGCTGGTGCGTACGATGCCGGTGCCGAAGATGGATTCCCAATATCGGTTAGCAATCACGCGCGCGGTGAGCGGGTTCCCCTCATCCAGAATCCAGTCGGCCAGCTGCAGGCGGTTGGGCTTCTCAGCGGTCGGCACGCCGAACACTTCAGGCACGCCCTCGTACACGCGCTTGTCTTTCTGCTGATAGTTACCGCGCAGCTGAATATGCGTCTCGCGGCCCTTGGCCATCTCGCGCATCACCGGCACGGTGGTGGTGCCTTTCATAACGGCGAGCTGTTTTTTGGCCGCTTCCAGCTCCTTCGCCTTGGCGAGGATCTTGGGGTTGTTGTCGGCGAAATAACCCTTGAGCCGTTTCACTTGCGCCACGCTGCGTTTTTCAACCGGCGTACTGAGAATGCCGTGCACGTCCTTGGGCAGCGCCTGCTCCAGCTTAGGCAACGCGCCGACGATGATGGAGATGATGACCTCCTCGTCCTTGAGATCCTTAATGGTCACCTCGGCGACATCGCCCTCGGCCACGTCGACAGCGCCCTTGAATTTCAGGAAACCCGGATCGCGCGTGTTGGGCACGGACACGAAGGGCAGCAACCGCGCACCGTCGAGCGCGTAGTCGACATTCACCTTGAAGACCTTGTTGGATTCCTGTTTCCAAACCACCTTGCGATCGGCGTCCAGCACCTCCACGCGATGCACCTTGAGCCGCTCGGCTAGGCCGGAGTCGGTGCGGTTCCAGAGCGCGAGCTTCTCGATGGGCTGTTCGCTACCGAGATCCACCTCCCACCACGGGTTGTCTTCCTGCGCTGTGTGCGTTACGGTTTCCTTGGCAAAATCGCCGCTGGTATTGCCGTCATTGCCGTACTTCGCCGGGCCACCGAAATCCGTGCTGCTTTGGGTGGCTTTGCCTTTGGGCGCGATGTTGGCGCCTTTGCTGAACACCTGCACCTCACCCAGATGAAGAAACACGCCCTTGCCCACGTTGGTGACGCGCACGAAGCGACCCTTTAAATGTTTCGCACCCTGCGGCCGCAGCTTCAGCGTCACGCGCGCCGGATCCACCCCAGCCACCTGCAGGCGATCGAATTTGCCGGGCAGCGGCAGCACATTCAGCTGATTGCCTTCGCGTTGAATCTGCAACCGCTTCACCGGCACGTGCTGCTCGAACTGCTTGGCCCACGGTTCCAGCCCATCCAACGCCGTGGCCTTAAGCTGATTCAGCTCCTTCTCCAGCGCGGTCACCTTCAGCTCGGTGGCCGCCCGTTGCTTTTTCTGTTCATCCGTAAACAGGCTGACAAACGGCGCCTCGTCGCGTTTGTCGCTGTCCTCGGTGTTGTTGAAAATCGCGAACATGCGGAAGTACTCCTCCTGGCTCAGCGGATCGTACTTGTGATCATGGCATTGCGCGCAGGCCATCGTGGTGCCCATCCACACCTGCATGGTGGTGTTTACGCGATCGACCACCGCTACATTGCGAAACTCCTCATCGGACGTGCCACCTTCGTTGTTCGTCTGCGTATTACGATGAAACGCAGTGGCGATCAGCTGATCATTGGTCGGTTTATCGAGCAGATCGCCCGCCAGTTGTTCGCGCGTGAATTGATCAAACGGCATATTGCTGTTCAGCGCGCGGATGACCCAATCGCGATACCCCCAGATCGTGCGCGGCTGATCATCCGCGTAACCGGTACTGTCAGCGTACCGCGCAAGGTCCAGCCATTGCCGCGCCCAATGCTCGCCATACGCCGGCTTGGCCAAGAGACGGTCCACGAGTTTCTCATACGCTTCCGGCGAGGTATCAGCCACAAACGCCGCCACCTCCGCCCGCGCCGGTGGCAACCCTGTTAAATCCAAGCTCACTCTTCGTATTAACGCCTGCTTGTCCGCCACCTTCGAGGGTGCCCAGCCACGCTTCTCCAGTTGCGCGAGAATAAAGCGATCCACGTCGTTGCGGCTCCACTGGGAATTCTTCACCGCCGGCACTGCTTCACGTTTCGGTTTTACATACGCCCAGTGCGGCTCGTACTCCGCGCCTTCAGCGACCCATTGTTTCAGGATCGCCTTTTGCTCCGCCGTCAGGGCGAGCTTGGATTCCTTGGGCGGCATCAGTTCATCGGCGTCTTTGGCAAAAATGCGGTAGATCAGCTCGCTGTCCTCCACGTCGCCCGGCTTAATGGCGAATAGACCGCCCTTATTTTCTGCAACTGCAGCCTCGCGCTTATCCAAACGCAGTTTTGCCTTACGGGCGGCGGCATCTGGTCCGTGACAAGTGTAGCAATTCTCCGAGAGAATTGCGCGGACATCGCGATTAAATGAAATCTTCTTGGGTGCCGCCGAAGCCATCGCCGTCAACAACCCGAAGCTCAATAAAATCCGCCAATTTTTCATGCCAAAAATCAATCATGCCGCCCGTGGGGAGGCGTGTAAAGATTGGATGAGATTGGGCGAAAAAAGATTCATACCAAAATTGGTTTCACCACTTTTCCATGCACATCGGTTAGGCGATATCGCCGGCCCTGAAACTTGTAGGTGAACCGCTCATGATCAATGCCCAGCAAATGCAGCAGCGTGGCTTGGAAATCGTGCACATGCACGCGGTTCTGCACGGCGTTGATACCCAGATCGTCACTCGCACCGTAGGTCATACCCGGCTTCACCCCGCCGCCGGCCATCCACGTGGTGAAGGCGTAAGGATGATGATCGCGCCCCCATTGCTTGCGATTCCGGATGTCACCCTGAATAAACGGCGTACGACCGAATTCGCCACCCCAGACCACCAAGGTATCCTCCAGCAACCCGCGTTGTTTGAGATCGGCAATCAATCCAGCGCTCGGCTGGTCCGTGTCGCGGCATTGATTGTACAGCTCGGTGGTCACGCTGCGGTGCTGATCCCAGCCCGCGTGCATCACCTGTACAAACCGCGTGCCGCGCTCAATCAACCGGCGCGCCATCAGGCAGTTGTAGGCAAAGGAGCCGCGCTCCTTCACCGAGGGCCCGTAGAGATCCAGCACACTCTTCGGTTCCTTAGCCACATCGGTGAGTTCCGGCACGCTGGTTTGCATACGGTAGGCCATCTCGTACTGTGCAATGCGCGTGAGAATTTCCGGGTCACCAAACTCCGCATGGCGCATGCGGTTGAGTTTACCCAGATCATCAAGCATCCCACGACGCTCTTGGCCTGTGATGCCGTTGGGGTTTTGCAAATACAATACCGGATCGCCGCCCGCACGAAATTTTACACCCTGAAAGCGCGAGGGCAGAAATCCGCTGCCCCAGTAAAAATCATAGAAAATCTG
>DPAW01000054.1:0-3384 GCA_003517285.1 Verrucomicrobiales bacterium | reverse complement strand
TCGCTACCCAGCCCATAGCTAAGCCACGCGCCCAGCGTCGGTCGACCGGGTATTTCCGCGCCGGACATGAAAAACGAAATCGCAGGCGCATGGTTCACCTGCTCAGTGTGCATGCTCTTAATGAAGCAAATATCATCGGCCGCCTTACCCACGTGCGGCATGAAGTTGCTCACCCACGCGCCGCTTTGCCCGTGCTGCTTGAACGGCTCAATCGGCGCCAGCATCAACTTGCCCTGCGGATTTCCCGTCATGGTGCTGAACCGTTTGCCCTCCACAAAATCCTGAGGCACCGGCTTACCATGCAACTGCTCCTGCAACGGCTTGTAGTCATACAAATCCGTGTGCGTTGGCGCTCCATTCATGAATAGATAAATCACCCGCTTCGCCTTGGGTGCAAAATGAGGCACTGAACCCAGCCCGCCAAACGCCCCGTCGGTCTGGCCCGCCAAGCCGTCTTGTTGTAACAGATCCCCCAAAGCCGCCGCGCCAATCCCCGTCGCCGTCCGGCCGAAAAACTGCCGGCGATTGATCATGAGCTGGGATTCAGTCAATGGATTCATATCATTCACGCGTAATCACTTCGTCGAGGTTAAACAGCAGATTGCACAACACCGTATATGCCGCATGATCGGTCACGGTAAGAGTTTCGTCGCGGACATGTTCGCCGACCTTTAACAACTCCTGCGCAGCCTCAGGTTTGGCAGCGTAGGTGACGCGCAATTGCTGGATGCGCTGACGCAGCACGACCGCTTCCTCTGCGGATGGCGGGCGGGCAGTCGCTAGGCGAAAGGCATACGCCACGCGGGCTACGTCATCGACTCCGCCTTCGTGAAGAACCCGCTGGGCCATTGCGCGGGCGGCTTCTACATAGGTAACATCGTTGAGGGTGATCAATGCATGCAGCGGCGTGTTCGTCCGCGCGCGGCGCACTTCACAGGTCTGGCGTTTGGCTTCATCAAAGAACATCGTGGGCCCCACAATCCGCCGCCAGAAAGTATAAAGACTACGTCGATACAAAGCTTCGCCTTTGTCCTGTGCGTAGCGTTTTTTGCCAAACGTGCTTTCGGCCCAAACGCCCGGCGGCTGATAAGGCTTCACTGGAGGCCCTCCCATCCTTTCCACCAACAGTCCGCTTATCGCCAGGGCCTGATCACGAATCATCCACGAAGGCAACCGGTAGCGTGTCATACGTGCCAGCAGCCGGTTTTCCGGATCGCGCTCGTGCAACGCAGATGTCACCGCTGAGCTTTGGCGGTAGGTTGCACTCAGCAAGATCCGTCGATGCAGCCTCTTGACGTTCCAGTTATCGGAAACAAATTCCTGCGCCAGCCAGTCAAGCAAACCCGGATGACTCGGCCTTTCACTTTGCACACCAAAATCCTCGGTGGTCTTCACTAATCCCGTACCAAAGAACTGCTGCCAGATCCGGTTAACCGTCACACGAGCGGTCAACGGATGCTTGGGATTGACCAGCCACTCCGCCAATCCCAACCGGTTGCGCGGAGCATCTTCTGGTAACGGCGGCAAACTCTCCGGCGTGTTACTGCTCACCACGATGTCCGTAGGCTTGTTGTACACACCGCGGATGAGCACGCGCGTTTCGCGCTTGGTCCCATCACGCATCACCATCACTTTGGGGAACGCTTTGCGCAAATCGTTGATGCGTTTTTTCGCGGCATCTGTCTCGGTTTGCAACCGGCGCAATTCAGGGTCATTCAAACTGTAGGCTTTGCTGACTATCTCCTTCATAGCCACCGTACGTTTGGCGGGCTCAGCCTGCAGCGCTGTCAGTAATTCGCCTGAACCAAAGTCCGGCTCGCCTGCATTAGAAACGGACACGCGAAACCGTCCCATTACATGCTGCTTAGCCGAGTGATTAAATTTCATGAGAACCGTCAACTGGGTGCCAGTTTTTTCCACCGCAGGTTCAGCAAGCGTGAATATTGCCGTGTGTGCCTGCTTAACACCTTGCTGCCCCGGCCATACCCCCCATCCACTACCGGCGTTATCATCAATCGCCTGTTTCACATCAAGGCCGCCCTGATTGAATGTCGATTTAGCGCCCGTTAGCTTCAATTCCTTTGGTTCGGAACCCGTGCTCTCGATCATTATCTTGAAATCCGTTAGCACAAAGTTGCCGCCTTTCACGCGGCTCAACCCGCCCGCAGGCAAACTCGCATGCTGCAATGCCTCCAACCGCACATGACGAAACGGTTTCACGCCCGCGGCCATTTGCACCGCATACTCATCGCGATCGGGCAGCTTGCCTTTCGCCAGCACGGATTGATCCGGCAGCAATTCCAAAGTCTGCTGCTGCGCGCGGGCGGCGATGGGTTTCAGTGACGTCCACGCCGAGGCTGATCCGCGCTTCAACTGCTCCGCTTCCCACTTCGCCTGCCCTTGTGCCAATACCGCGCGTCGGGCGGCGATGGCTTTCGTATACGCGGCGATCTTTTGCTCGAGACCGGCAATCTCCTTTTTCTGCTCCGGTGTGCCCACCTGAATATTGGGCGCCATTGCTGGATCTCCACCACCACCATTCACCGGCGTTTGATTAAAGAAAGAATACATGCTGAAGTAATCACGCTGACTGATCGGGTCGAACTTATGATCATGGCAGCGGCAGCAATTAAAGGTCAGTCCCATCCAAACCGTGCCGACCGTTTCAGTCTGATCAAAAACATACTCCACACGGTTTTCTGCTGCGATACGGCCACCTTCGCCGTTGATCATGTGGTTACGATTGAAGCCCGTCGCCAGCACCTGCTCCTCCGTTGCATTCGGCAGCAGGTCGCCGGCGATCTGTTCCACGGTAAAATCGTTGTACGGCTGATTGGCATTGAAGGCGCGAACCACCCAATCACGCCACGGCCACATGGTTCGTTCGCGATCACCCTGATACCCATTGCTATCGGCATACCTTGCGGCCTCGAGCCAATCCCAAGCCATACGCTCGCCATAACGCGGTGAAGCCAAAAGGCGGTCGACCACTGTTTCAAATGCCTTGGGAGATTTGTCTTTCTGGAAAGCATCCACTTCGACCAAAGTGGGGGGTAATCCAGTGAGATCCAAAGTTACTCGGCGCAACCATGTAATCCGATCCGCTGCCTTGGAAGGCTTCAAACCTTCCCGCTCCAATCGCGCCAGAATAAAGTTATCGATTCCACTACGCGGCCAGTCGGCCAGCTTCACTTTTGGTAGGGCCACGGGTTTGGGAGTTTCATACGCCCAATGCTTACCCCACTTGGCACCCGCATCGATCCATTCCTTGAGCGTAGCCTTTTGGGCTGCGGTTAGTTTGAGATTCGATTCCGGCGGCGGCATGAGTTCATCCGCATCCTCTGAAAAAATGCGCGCGATGATTTCGCTCTCTGCACTTTTACC